>NZ_JAYJLD010000019.1 GCF_035282765.1 Ferviditalea candida
ATTAGGGCAGTGAATGTACAGCATTCCATGACCCAGCATACAGGAGGCGCTTTTTGTTTTGCAAACCGCATTTTAATTCATTACAGGAATAGCTCCTTATGTGATTTGTGAAGACACATGTAAGGATAAAGAAAGCAAAACATCGGAATGTGATATAAATCACAGTGGAAATCGGTGTTCGAACATTGTCACACTTCCAAAGCATATTTTGGCATTCTTGATTCAAATCAATTTTTTATGATCGAAAAGTTGTTAATTTATTTCATTAGTCACGGATTTGCTTAAATTGCGCGCTCGAGTGCCGGACACTCTCTCAACAGTGTACAGAACTGGAAAATCTCATCAAAATAAATTTGAATTCTATCATAAGGGGGTAAAAAGACTATTTTAATCACCTCGCTCTCTTTTCTATCATATCTTATCAGTACATGCATGATAGAAGGAGGTGCGCAGCATGCCGAACATTCTTGTAGAATTGGCCTGGCTGGTTGTCCTTGTCCGCAGCGTCTATATGATCATTACAATGGTTACGGGGGCAACAAAACCTTGGTTTCAAATCGTCTTTAATTCCGCATTGGCTGTTATTTCATTGTCTTTTCTCTTACCTTGGTTTCAATAATCAGCGTATATAATGAATCCCCTGCTATGCCGTTATGATAGCAGGGGACCGTTTTTTTTGCTGCTGTTTATATCATCTCTTTCAGAAGAGCATTCAAATAGGCCGGAGTTTTGATCATATGAACCCCATACCAGCTGAAGCTTTCCCCGTCGACCAATACCGGCTTTGCTCCGGGCACCTGTTGGAGAAACTCCTCCTTGTGCTGGTCTTTGAAAGGATAGGGCTCGGAGGATAAAAGAATAAAATCCGGCTTTTCCCTCAGAAAATCCTCAATCGTCACAACCGGATATCTTTCCAGAAGATCCCTAAAAACGTTATTAAATCCGCTCTTTTTGAGAATCGAATCAATGAAGGTGCGGCCTCCTGCAACCATGTACGGATTTCTCCAGATGACATAAGCCGCTCTTCCCGCACGGGACGGCTGAAGATGGCCAAACTGTTCGATGACGGCGCTGGCCATTTTATCCGCCGCCTCTTCACGGTTGCAGATCACTCCCAAATCATGAATCATCTTCAGCGCGTCATCAAAATTCTCAACATTACATGCGTAAACAGGGAAATGTTCAGCCAAATGCTCAACCATATCCTTTGAATTTTCTTCCTTTTCGGCAATGATCAGGTCCGGCTGAAGCCGGGAGATCAACTCCTCTTTAACTTGCTTGGTCCCTCCCACGATTGCGGCTTGTTTGACTTGATCCGCGGGATGAATGCAGTATCTCGTTCGGCCCGCGATTTGTCCGCCAAGGCCCAACGCATACAGCGTTTCGGTAATCGACGGACACAGCGATATGATTTTTCGGGGGGGATACATGAAGGATACCGGCCTTTGCAAATGATCCTGCACGACTTTTAAGGTCAAGCTGATCACCGCCCCCTATCCTATTTCAAAAAGCTCATGCCCGATTGTCCCCAGCAGTTCATAGCCGTTTTCCTTGACTAAAATACTGTCCTCCACCATCACACCGCCGACTCCGGGAATCATAAATTTCGGTTCCACCGTGATGACGGCATTTGCCGGCAGCGGCTCCAGCGCTTTTGGTCCCAATACCGGCCACTCATCGATTTCCAATCCGATGGTATGCCCGATATAAGCGCCCCTGTCCCTTCCGACTCCCATAAAATAATTGTCCAGATTCATTTCTTTTGCGGCATCTACAGCCGTCTCATACAGCTCCTTCCCCGTCACGCCCGCCCTGACCCTATCGATTACACGGAAGTGTAGCTCAACCAATTGCCGCCACAGCTCCTTCTGCGGGTCTGAGGCTTTGCCGATGCAGTAGGTTCTGGCCGTATCGAAATGATAGGAGTTTTTCGCTACACCGTAATCGACAACGACCAGATCCCCTCTCTCCATAACGCGCCCGGACGCGCCCCAAGGAAGGGCGGGATTCATCCCGACACCGGTCACGGTCATGGCATGGCCGGAGACGATCCATGCATTCGGCCCAGAAGCGACAATGCCGCCGCCGGGCAATCCGGCATCCCAACGATGAAACCACACCATCGCATCGCCGCCGTTGGATCTGCAAGCATGCTCCATTGCTGCCGCAACCTGATATTCCGTCTGTCCTGAACGAACCGTTTGCAGGATGGCTTCATGTCCCAATCTCCATAATCTGCCGGCCTCGCGGATTTTTTCAATTTCGTCGGAGGACTTCACCAACCTCTGCTGCATGGCGATATCCGAGAAATTGACGAGTTGGGCGCCACCCAGATCTTTTTGCAAGCGGTCGATCATTTTATATGGCACACAATCCAATTCCGCAGCGATCCTGCTTTCGGCCGACGGGGATAAGCCCGCCTCCTCCAGCAGGTTTAACATGTCCTGAAACGTATTGGCCGGATGGATTCGTTCAATCCATGCGGCCGACTCCGCCATGGAATGGGCGCGGCGGGTAAACAAAATCGGCTCGCCATCCGCGGGCACCCATAGGTTGCTGGGCTGCCCCGTTCCGGCATAATAATAAAGATTTCTCGGCTTTTGAATCAGTGCGGCACTGATTCCCGACGTTCGCAACAGTTCCTGCAAAATATCGATACGCTCTCGATGGTTAACTTCTGAAATCACGTTGATCCACCACCCGTTTCGCTTTGAATTGCGTTCTTTCCAACGTGCCGGCCGGCAGCAATTCCGTCTTGAAGGTAACCCCCGTTTCGCGCTTTAATTCCCGGCCAATTTGGCTGATCAGCTCCTCATTTGCTTTGCTTCCCAATGTCTCGCACTGAATGGTGACTTCATCCATCACACTTTCCCGCGAGACGACCAGTCTGAACTCCTCGCCAAGTCCCTCGATCCGCCTGATCACATTCTCCACCATACTGGCGTAAACATTGACACCGCGCACCGTAATCATATCGTCAATCCGGCCGTAGATTCCTTTGGGCAGGCGCGGATATACACGTCCGCAGGGACACGGCTCGTCGGTCCAAGTCGTCAGGTCTCCGGACCAGTAGCGGATCACAGGCTGGGATGTTCTTTCAAGAGGGGTATAGACCGGTACGCCTTCTCCGCCGTACGGCACCCGCAGCTTCGTATCTTTGTCGACAACCTCCGTATACACCACATCCAGCCACAGATGAACTCCGGTCCGGTGTTCGCATTCCGTGCTGCTCATCCAAGGCGTGGCTTCCGCCATCGTTCCGGAATCAATGCAGATGGCGCCGAACGTTTCTTCGATTTTTCGCTTGGTGGACGGAACGCCGGCGCCCGGTTCGCCGGAAAAGAACATGATTCTAAATCCGAACGCTTTGGGATCCACCCCTTGCTCTTTGGCTTTCTCCGCCAAATACAAGGCATATGAGGGGGTTCCGTAAAATACGGTCGGCTTCACTTCCTTCAGCCATGAAACCGCTTTCTCGGTTTGGCCCGTTTGGCCGGCTCCAAACGGAAACGTTTTGGCTCCCAATCGTTCCGCCCCGATCAGCGCCCCCCAGCTTCCGATATAAAGACTCAGGGGCGAGGCTATAAACACCAGGTCGCTGGGCCGCATGCCGAAGCTCCACATGATCCTCGCGTGCTGGTGCGCAATCCTTTCCCAGTCGTCTTTGCCAAAAGAAAATACCGTAGGCTTTCCCGTTGTTCCCGATGTTCCGTGAATGCGGTGAACCTCCGTATAAGGCACACATACATTGGAGCCGAACGGCGGATGCTCCTCGAGGTCTTCACGAACCTCCGCTTTGGTCGTGATCGGGATTTGCTCAAAATCTTTCAAGCTGTTGATATCGCTGGGATGCAGCCCAATCTTGTTCCACTTTCTTTGATAGAACGGGGAATGCTCATAGGCGTAGTGCACGACATTCTTGATTTTGAACAAAATGATATCATTCAGCTCTTCTTTTGATGCGGTTTCAATTTCTTTATACCAGTATTTTTCCTTGTCCTCAGGCAGATAGCTTTTGTCATATTGCGGCGGCCATTGCTGAAGCACGGTCTTTAACACCGATGTTTGCATCATCTTCTTCCCCTCCTGCTAGATTACGAGTCCGCCGTCTACACTGAGGACGGTTCCGTTAATGTACCCCGCCTCGTCGGAAGCGAGAAACAAATAGGCTGCTGCGATATCCTCGGGTTGACCCAATTTTCTCAAAGGCGTTTTGGAAACCATCGTATCCAATATCTTATGCGGAACTTTGGCCGTCATGTCGGTCATGATGAATCCCGGCGCCACCGCATTGACCCGAATGCCTTTCGGTCCGAACTCTTTGGCCCAGCTCTTGGTCAAGCCGATCACCCCCGCTTTGGTGGCGGCATAATTGGTTTGTCCGATATTTCCGTATAAGGCGACAACCGAGGAAGCGTTCAAAACAACTCCCGAGCCCTGCTCGATCATATGGGGTACAACCGCTTTCGTACAATTGAAAACACCGGTCAAATTGACGTCAATGACTTTTTGCCAGGCTTGCTCTTCCATTTTCATCAAAAGCCCATCTATGGTAATACCCGCATTGTTGATCAAGATGTCTATCCTGCCAAATGCAGCGATTGCCGCTTCGGCCATTGAGCGTGCCTGCTCGGGAGAGGCTACGTCTACCTGGACAATTTTCACGCGGTCGGCTGCATCCCATTCCGACAATGCCGCTTCGGCCCCTTCAAGCTTGAAGTCGCCGATCACAACCCTTGCTCCCTCCTCAAGAAATCTTTGCACAGTAGCTTTTCCGATTCCTCCCAAGCCGCCGGTGACAACGGCAACCTTCCCCGCCAGTCTCATCCGAGCGCCTCCTTCAATGACACTTTTTTTCTGATAAAATCAGCGATGCTGTCAATTTTGGTTTCCGGACCGAAAATTTCGGCAATACCCGCCGCTTTCAGTGCCGGAAAATCCTCTTCCGGGATAACTCCGCCCATCAGCACCAGCACATCATCCATGCCTGCTTCCTTCAGCTGTTGGACGACCTTAGGCCCAAGCGTCAAGTGGTTGCCTCCCAACGTGCTCAAGCCGACGACATCCGCGCCTTCCTGAATGGCCGCATTCACGATTTGCTCCGGGAACTGGTTGCCCAGAAAAACCACTTCCATACCTTTATCGCGCAGCATGCGCGACACCACAAGCGCCCCGCGCCAATGAATATCCAATCCCAGCTTGGCCATGACGACTTTGATTTTTCTTTCCATAGCGTCCTCCTTATGTCCTCACATGAATTTAAACCAACGGAAACTGCCAAAGTCCAAATTCCTCGCGAAAAACTTCCTCAATTTCACCCAATGTGGCATATGCTTCTACCGCTGCTTTGATATACGGCATAAGATTGGTATCTTCATGGCACCTCACGCGCAGCGCTTTCAAAGTTTCTTCCACTTTGGCGTTGTCTCTTCGTTCACGCAGCTTTTTCAGCTTTTCGGTCTGCCTTCTTTCCGCATCCTCCGGATAGCGGAAAACATTCACTTCCGTTTTCTTGCCTCCAGCGGGAAAATAGTTGAGACCGACGATTTTGCGTTGGCCGCTTTCAATTTCCTGCTGGGTTTGATAGGCAAAATCGGCGATTTCGCGGTGCAGCCAGCCGCTTTCCACACAGGCAACCAAGCCGCCCTTCGATTCGATCAGAGCGATGTATGCGCGGATGCGATCGGCCATTTCCTTTGTCATATTTTCCACGAAGTAGGATCCTGCCAGCGGATCGACCGTGTTCGTTACATTCGTTTCGACCTGCAGGATTTGCTGGGTTCTGATTGAAATCAAGGCCGCTTCCTCGGTCGGCGCCGAATAAGCTTCATCGTAAGAGTCAATATGCAGGGATTGCGCACCGCCGAGCACTGCGGCAAGACCCTGGATCGCCGATCGGGCAATATTGTTCAGAGGCTCCACCTTCGTCAGTGTAATTCCTGCAGTCTGTACGTGAAACCGCATTAAATGGCTTTTCGGATGCTGAGCATTGAAGCGTTCGCTCATAATCTCATGATAAACAAGACGGGATGCCCGGCATTTCGCGATTTCTTCAAAAAAATCGTTGAACAAGTTCCAGAAGAAAGACAAGCGTCTGGCGAAATCATCGATCTTATTCCCTCTTCGGATCAGCTCTTCCGATGTGGCGATCGCGTTGGCCAACGCGACGGCAACCTCCTGCACAGCCGTAGTTCCCGCTTCCCGCAAGTTGTAGCCGTTATAGCTGACCGGATTCCAACGGGGAAGGTTCTTGCTGGCATATTCTATGGCATCGCACTGCAGACGGAAGCTCGCTTTCGGGGGAAGCACTTCCAGAGAGCTTCCGACTGTCGTTTCCATCAAAAAATCGTTCTGGTTGGTGCCGGACAGCTTCTCAAGGGGAATCCCCCGCTTCTCCGCCATGGCCACGAACATCGACAGAATCACGACAGTGGTACTGGGCAAATGAGTAACGATATTGGAAGAAACCTGATCAATCGGAATGCCGTCGTATAAAGCTTCCACGTCCTCCAGAGAGTCGATGGCCACGCCCGCGGCGCCGACATGCCCTTCAGCCTCCGGATCATCGGAATCGTATCCGCGGATCGTAGGCAAATCCAGTACCACGCTGGTTCCGGTAGCTCCGTTATTGAGCAGGAATTTAAAGCGCTCATTTGTATCCTCCGGGGTGCCGTAACCGGCGATCTGCCGAACGGTGAACAACCTGCCCCGGTACATGTTGGGGTACACACCGCGCACATACGGCGCCTCACCGGAGAAGCCCAGATCGTTCATGTAATCAAAATCTTTGATATCCTCCGGGGTGTAAAGCAGTTTGACCGGGATTCCGGAGTCGGAGCTGTAGGCGTCTTCCGCCTCATTGTTTTTAACCGTCTGTTCAAGCCAGCGCTTTTTTTCCGCTTCCACCTGTTTCAGAGCCTCGGAATCAAAAAGCTTCGTATGTTGCTTTGCATTGTTTGCGGCCATGCCGTAACCTCCCATTTCTCTCATGAAAATTCGCTTCCGCTTAATAACGATTCATTTGACGATTTCAGCCACAATCGCTTGCGCCGCGGTATAAGGATCCAATCGCCCGTCCCGAACCTCGGCGATACACTGCGCGATCTGTTCATTCGAATTGATATATTCTTTAACCTTGTTCGACAAAAGCTCGTTGATCATGCTGCGCAATCGCTTCCAATTTCGCTCCTGCCGCTTTTTGTCCCATAAGCCGGACTGCTGCAGATGCGCTTTGTGAAGCTCAATCGCCTCTTTCAATTCCAAGATGCCCTTCTTTTGTGTCGCAACGGTTTGCAATATGGCAGGTTCCCAGTCTCCCCTTTCTCTCTCATGGATCATGAGCTGCAGGTCCCGCACGCTTTCACTGGCGCCGGGGCGGTCCGACTGATTGATGACATACAGATCGGCAATCTCCATGATTCCCGCCTTCATCGTCTGGAGCGAATCGCCCAAGCCAGGTACATTCACCAGCACAACCGTATCGGCGATATCCAGCACGTCGTATTCGATTTGTCCGACTCCGACGGTTTCGACGATAATCAGATCTTTACCGAAGCCATCCATCAGACGAATAATATCCGCTGCACTCGCAGCCAGTCCGCCCAAACTCCCTCTGGTGGCCAGGCTCTTGATGAATACATCCGGAAGCTTGGATAATTCCTGCATTCTAATCCGGTCTCCGAGCAGCGCGCCGCCGCTGAACGGGCTCGAGGGATCCACACAGATGACCCCGAGCTTTAGCCCCTGTTCCGCCCAGCTTTTGCACAGCTGTCCGACAAGTGTGCTTTTTCCTGCGCCGGGGGGGCCGGTGATCCCGACAACATGAGCGCCGCCTTTGTTCAGGCCGGCTTGCTTCAACAACTTATAGCTCGAAGACGTCCCATTCTCCACTTCTTTCAAAAGCCTGCCCAACGCGACTCGATCGCCCCGCTTGAATGCTTCAATGAGGTTGTTGATGGAATTCACCTCCGTAAACTCACATACCTGGGGTCAAGCCCCAATTCTCGCTGAGCATAGTTCATATGACCCAGCATTGCGGATTCAGCCTGTTCGGGCAGCTGCTGTTCAATCGCACGATAAATTTCCCAATGCTGCTGTTGAAAACGATTTAGCGTCTCAGTCGAGGAAGCCAGCTTGCTTCTGGTTTCCCGAATCTGTTCCTCAAGCAATCCGGATATCATCTCCATCAGCATGATCATGATTTTGTTTTTGGAGGCTTCGACAATCGAACGGTGGAAATAGAAATCCAATTCGATCTCCCGTTCCTTATTCGCATAGACTTTGTCCATTTTGACCAAATGCTCCTTCAGAACGGACAAATCCTGATCCGACCTGCGCATCGCAGCCAATCGGACGGAATACATCTCGATGACTGTGCGGACCTCATACAGTTCAACCGTATCAATCCCCCTGGATAGGGCAACCAGAGACATGATGTTCTTTAAGTTCTCGGGATCGGCTTGTTTGATGATCGTTCCTTCACCCGACTTTGCTTCGATGATCCCCAGCACATCCAGTACCCTCATCGCTTCCCTTAGTGAAGCGCGGCTGATGCCCCACGTTTCGGACAACTCGATTTCCGTAGGTATTTTCTGGCCGATCTTCAGCTTCTTAGTAATAAGCAAATCCTTGAATTGATCAAGAATTTCTTCAAATATTTTTTTCTGCTTGATAACTTTGAACATCATCCGCCTCCTAAGTCTGTTTGTCAGACAAACAGACTAGAAAATCATTTGCATATATTATAAAAGAGAAGGAACTTTCATTCAATATACTTATTTTTATTTTCTTACTTTTGCGGCTTTCTTATAATTCTTTTTACAAAATCTCTCATATATTAGTATTGATTAAATAAAATAATAATTCTATAATGATGTTATACCCTATAGGGTATATAAATTCGCGAAAGGGGAAATTCTTAATGCTGCTGCGTTATGTTTATAATGACAAGCTTGCACATGCCTCTTACCTTGTCGGCTGCCAGGCTACCGGAGAAGCCATCGTTGTTGATCCTGGGCAAAATATCGAACCGTACCTAAAGCTCGCAAAAGAACAAGGCGTCCGCATCGTTGCCGCCACTGAAACCCATATTCATGCCGATTTTGTATCGGGAGCCAGAGAACTTGCCAAGCGTGAAGGCGCAAAGCTTTATCTGTCCGATGAAGGGGACGAAAATTGGAAATACCAATATTTGAATGATGTTCCCCATCAACTGGTTAAAGACGGCGATACTTTTAAGATCGGCAATCTGATATTTCAAGTGATGCATACACCCGGACATACCCCGGAAAGTATTTCTTTCCTGCTGACCGATACCGGAGGCGGCGCTGACAAGCCGATGGGGATTTTCAGCGGGGACTTCGTGTTCGTAGGCGACGTGGGCCGTCCCGATCTGTTGGAAAAAGCCGCAGGCGTCCAAGGCTCTTCCGATATCGGAGCTCGCCAGATGTTCAATTCCCTGAAGCGTTTCAAGGAGCTTCCCGACTATTTGCAATTGTGGCCGGCCCACGGCGCGGGCAGCGCTTGCGGAAAAGCGCTCGGCGCCGTTCCCTCAAGCACTGTAGGGTATGAAAAAATGTTCAATTGGGCATTATCTTATGAGGACGAGAATGAATTCGTCAAAGCTCTGCTCGATGGGCAGCCTGCTCCGCCGAAATATTTTGCCATGATGAAAAAAGTCAATAAAGAAGGGCCGATGGTAACCGGAGAAATGAATGAACCTCAAATGTTTGAGGCATCCAAGGAGAAAATTGAACAGCTGCTTGACGAACAAGCGGTCATTCTCGATATTCGCTCCAATGCCGCATTTGCCGACGGTCATATTCCGGGTACCCTCAACATTCCGTTGAACAAATCGTTCACAACCTGGGCCGGCTGGCTGCTGTCTTACACTCGGCCGCTGTATGTGCTGGCGGATCCGAATAAGACCGAAGAAATCAAACGTGATCTGTATTCCATCGGTTTCTTTAATATCAACGGCTTTATCGACAGCTCCGTGCTGAAGCAGTACCAAAATCTGCAGACATATGAGAACAAAAAACCCGCAGAGCTTGCGGAAGCCATCCTGAACAACGAAGTCCATGTCATCGACGTCCGCAACGACAGTGAATGGAACGAAGGGCATCTGCCGAATGCGCAGCATATTATGCTTGGATATCTGGAAGATCGTCTGGAGACCGTACCGAAGGACAAAACGATTGTCATGCAGTGCAAAGGAGGCGGACGTTCGGCGATCGCTTCCAGCGTGATGCAGGCGCACGGCATTACGTCCATCATCAACCTTGAAGGCGGATATGACGCTTGGGTGCAGCAAGGATATCGGGTCGAAAATTAATATGACGATTTAACAGCAAAGACCGCTCTCCAAGCTTGATACGGGAGCGGTCTTTTTCATCAATATTGGTTGCGATCAATTGGGCTCCCATTGCGAACCGACTTCATTCCGATATGCAGCTTTTCATAGGTAAAGCCGCTGTCCATTCCCACCAACAAATGGGTCGCTTCCATCGGATCTTTCGTTCTCGCCACGTCAAACCCATCCAGTTCTTGCTCCATCGCGCTTTCGCCGATCAAGAAAATGTTGGCATCCGGATAATTTTCCTGAAAATAAAGCCCTGCTATGTAAGAAGCCGTAATGATTTCACTGCTGCGGTTACCCCCATGCTTTCCAACCTTCTTTGGCAATCCAAACGGGTTTGCGTCGAAGTATTGGTTGCAAACATGATTTGCTTCCCGAGCTTGCGAAGCTGTTCGATTGTGGAAAGAACATCCGGCAGAAGGGTGTTGCCGACAAATATCGTTCCGTCTAGATCAAAGCGTCGATTAACTCAAGATCCACCAAAAGCTTTTCACCCCTTTCAGGAAAAACAAAAGCCTTCACAAGCAACGGCAAAACCAAATAATCCATCGAAGATGGCAGGCTTTGCAATTACTAATGAAGGCATTCTCATCGTCTCATGACCCTGATCAGTTCTTACGTCTTCAATTAACTTCTATAGGATTATATCAAGCTATTATTAAATGATCAATAGATTGTTAGCGGAGTGTTAAAATTGCTCGTTCCACAGGTCCATTTTGCCCAGTGACACCGCATCCGCCGACACCAAGCACTTCCCGGATTTGTTCCCTGGACCGGATCAAGCCGGCCAAGATGATTGGCCGGTCCGTGTATTCTCTTAATTGCGGAATGATTGAAGTCGCGATTCCGGGCATGATTTCAATCGCATCCGGTTCATTTTCGTTAATATTCTTGATCGCGGTTTGAAAGGAAGTCGTGTCAATCAGGAAGATTCGCAGAATCGTTACTAAGCCGAAGCCTTTAGCCGGACGGATCAAATGGCTTTTGGTCGTGACAATTCCGGTCGGTTTTACATATTTCACTAAGAATTGAAGGGCTCCCGGTCATTGGAGAGTCCCTTGATCAGATCCGCGTGAAGCAGCAAAGCTTTTTCTTTCAAATCGATATTTGACATTTCTTCGATCAGGTGATTTAACTTTAAATGCATGAGCAGGATGGCAGAAGCCTTGGACTCAATCGCTGCCGGCACATTCTCCAGCTCGGTCGCCGCAATGATCCGGTTTTTTTGAAGTGTGCTTTGTATTTCCATTTCTCCGCACCTCTTTCATTGGGGGCTGCCCTATGAAAAGAATACTGAAAAAAGTTCTGCAGACAATAAAAATGTATGTTAAATTCTTGTAAATTCATAAGAGTCTCATTGCAAAGGGTAATCTTCCAACCTCACAAATTGATAACCTTCTTTCAATAATCTCGGAACGCCGGCCATAACCCCATCCGCCGTTTGTTTTTCAGGATGATTCATGTGAAAAATAATGATCGAATTCGGACCTGCTTTCGAGAACTGTTTAACAATCTGATTCTTTGAAAACGTCGCCCCCGCATCTCCCAGAACATTGAAATTTACGGGCTGTTCCCCTAGTTCCTTAACAATCTTGACCGCAACTTCATCGTAATAAGCGGTTCCGGAGCGAAAATATTTGGGAGTGCGTCCGGTAAGCTGCTTGATTTTTTGTGAATTGACCCACACCTCGTCAATCACTTCGCCAGCGTTCTTGGTTCCCGGAATGCCGTATGCCGATTTTCCGTTAATGGACAATGGTCTGTGTTCCGTTCCGTGATTTTCGATCTCAAACAATGGGTTCTTCGCAAGCTCCAGAAAGGTCTTCAGATTGGCATCAATCCAACGGCTGTTAATGAATAAAGTAGCTGGAATGCGTTGACTGATCAGATAGTCGATCAATTTGCGGTCATAGCCGTTCCCATTCGTTCCGCCGCAGGCATCGAAGGTTAACGCTACGACTTTCTTATCGGACACCAGATGGGTAAGCACTCCGGGGACATACTCCCCCCACTGCTTGGGCGCTTCATGTTGAAACTGCCGAACGATATCCCGCTTGAGATCTTCGCGTTTTGCCTCATTATGGATTGCCGGTTTTGTCTGGAGCGCTTTATCTGCAGTTTGAATGGGCTTGCTCTCTTTTGATGATGACCGCCATGCTGGTTCTTGACTTGATAACGCGAAAAAAAACATAATTGCCATTGCGGCAGCTGCAGCAGCAAGACCTGCCCAACGAAGCTCCCTCATCATCCTACTTCCTTTCAAAAATCAATTATCTAATCTATATACTATAGCGATATCTTATCATGCGTGAAGCTGGGTTACGATCCTTTTATTTTAATATGTTTTATTTCATTAATATTTAATCTAACTAATTATACATTTCTCTTGAATTGTCATAAATTTGTCACGAAATGTCCGAATTTCGTATATGAATTTTAGATTTTTGTCTTGACATGGCATGAATTGCCGGTTTTTGCGCTTGCCGGGGAAATATTTCTTATGTTTTGCTATACTATCTATGAACGGGATATCAAAGAGTATTGAGAGGATAGGCCATGAAGATACTGGTGATCGCAGAAAAACCGGATATGGGCAGGAATATCGCCGCCGCAATTGAACCGAAGGCGGTCAATAAACGAACGCATATCGAAGGCCAGACATATATCATCACTTGGGCGATCGGCCACCTGATCAGTTTGGCCGAACCGGATAAATACGATGAAAAATACAAGAAATGGAGACTTGAGGATCTGCCTATTCTGCCAGAGCAATTCAAGCTGATTCCGTATCCGAAAACCAGGGATCAGCTGAAAGTCATTGCGGATTTGGCCAAGCATTGCGATCGGATCGTCAATGCTTGCGATGCCGGACGCGAGGGACAATATATTTTCTATCTGATCCAGCGTCATCTCCGGCTTGCCCATCCGGTGCAGCGGCTGTGGATTTCCGACCTGACTCCGGAAACAATTCGTGAAGGATTCGCCAATTTGCGGGACGGTGCCGAATTCGAAAATTTGACGAAAGCCGCGAGAGCCCGCAGCGAGGCTGATTGGCTGATCGGGATGAACGGCTCCCGCGCCTTTACGACCAAGCACAACGTGCTCCTGTCCGTCGGGCGCGTGCAAACGCCGGTATTGGCCTTGATCTATGACCGGCAAAAGCAAATTGAAGCCTTCTCCTCATTGTCATTTTTTGAAGTGAACGCCGTTTTCTCGCAAAACAGCACAATCTACCAAGGACTTTGGCAGGGAGATCGGATTTACGATCGTCGGCAGGCGGAGGCCATCGCGGCCAAAACGGCCGGCCAGCCCGGTCGAATTGCCGAATATGAAATCAAGGAAGCCCGGGAATATCCATTCAAGCTGTACGACCTTACTCTCCTGCAGCGCGAGGCGAACGCAAAATACGGTTTCTCCGCCAAGAAAACACTGGACTTGGCGCAATCACTCTATGAAAAGCACAAGGTCATCTCTTATCCGAGAACCAATTCCAACTATGTCACCGAGCCCAATATTGCCGAAATGCATCGCGCGCTGGAGGCACTGAAGGGCTCGCCCTATGACCGTTTGGTTCGAGGCGCTGATAAGCGGCTCGTACACAAAAATAACTTGAATATATGCAATCCGGCCAAGGTTGAAGACCATCACGCAATCCTGCCGACGAGCAAGAAGCCTGGAAGCCTGTCGTCCGATGAGCAGAAGGTTTATGATTTGATCGTCAGGCGTTTTCTGAGCCACTTCTATCCCCCGGCTTTGTATAAAGTCCATACCGTGCGCACCGAGGCCGTGCAGGAAATCTTTAAAACTACCGTCAAGGAAATTTTGCAGCTTGGCTGGAAGCAAGTATATGCAGATCAGATAAATACGAACGACAGACGAAAGGGAAAATCGGACGACGCGGATTCTCAGGAAGAGGAAGAAACCGATATCCCCTTTGAGCTTGAGCCGAAGACAGGGGTGTTATGCGAGCGGTCCGAGGTCAAAGAAAAGGAGACGCAGCCGCCAAAGCCGTACACGGAAGGCACACTGCTAAAGGCAATGGAAAGCGCCGGCAAGCAGATTGACGATGACGAGCTTCGCGACGCGATGAAGGATTCGGGATTAGGCACACCGGCCACGCGCGCGTCGACGATCGAGCGCCTGAAGCAGGTCGGCTACATTGATATGAAGGGAAAGCGCATCGAGCTCACGCAAAAAGGACGCACCGCGATCGAAGTGATCCGCGGAGCGGGCGTGGAATTGTTGACTTCTCCGGAAATGACCGGGCACTGGGAACGGAGGCTGAATGAAATTTCCAAGGGGCTTGCCGCAGAGAGTGATTTTATGGAGAAGGTCAAACAGTTTGCGGCATTAATTATTCACAAGGTTCGCTCCCAACCCGCTGTTGCAAGAACCGCTTTCGGTGACGGAAATTCGGGTCCGCAAGCCAAACGCTCTTCCCGCAAGCGAGCCGCATCGTCCCAGTCTGCAGAAAATAACCGGAAACCGGGCAAATCCGCCGCCTCCGATACGCAGGCTCCGGCCGCAAACAAAATCGCCGCCTGTCCGAGAAGCGGCTGCGGCGGAACAATTTTTATGGGGCGCAAGGGCTACGGCTGCAGCCATTATAAGCAGGGCTGCAGGTTTGTGATCTGGAAGACGAGCTTTGGCAAAACCCTGTCCGATACGATGGTTAGAGCTTTGATTGAGAAAGGCAGAACGAGTAAATTAAAATTCAAAAACGATGACGGCAGTTCTTACGATGCTCAGTTGATCTTAACCGATCCGGACACCGGCAGTCTGGAAGTGAAGCGTTTATAAGTTTTGCTCTACTCTATCTCGCTAGCCCCGATGTCGCTGTGCGTTTGAAGTTCTTTTTCCATAAGCAGCTGGTTGTTCCTATGGAACTTCCGCTGATTTCTTGGAAAGCGGCAGTCGCTGATCAGCTCGTCAACCCGTTTTTGATCACCGACGGCCAAATACTTCCGCATCTCGTGAATATAGCGCAAGGATTCCAACTGCCTTCGCTTCATTTCGGCTGTCTCCCGGGTGAACTCGCCATGCCCGGGAATCAGCATTTGGAGCGAATGCCGGGCGATGATGCCGTCCAGTTTCAGGAGGCTCTGCTCATATTGTTCGCTGCTGTAATAGATGAACGGAAATTCGACATCCGAAAAGTAATCGCCCGCAATCAGCAGCCCCAGCGGCTCAATCACGATAAACATCCCGTCATCATTATGGCCGGGGGCTTGGTAGAATACGAATCTTGTACCGCCGACAGTATAGGTGTCCCCGTCTGTTTTGGCGAGCACATCCACTTCGGGATACTCGATGCCGTAATCCCGAACTATATAGTAGTCGTCGTCAAACGCTTTAATCTGCTCGACGATTGCCTGCTTCTCCTGTTCTCTTTTCGTTTGGAAGGCCTCGCTCGCGATCACACTGGCTCCCGGGAAAGCCTTATACCCGAGAATATGATCATAGTCGGAATGCGTAAATAAGAGATAAAGCGGCCGTCCATTCAATATCTTATCGGTATGATTCCTGATTTCTTCAACCTCATGCAGCAGCCATGTCGGATCGACAACAACGACCAAGTCTTCCGTTTGGATGACCGCCGATACCGTCATATAAAGAAAACTGCGAAATAAAGCGACGGATTCGTTTTGCCAATAGATCATTCCGCTTTAGCCCCCGTTTCACGCATGACCGGTCAGCCTTCAATAAGGGTTCTTTTCCAGCCATTCCGCATATAATTTGATTCCGCTTTTGATTTCAAAAACCGGCGCGTATCCCAACTCCTGTCTTGCCCTTGTAATATCAAAAGTAGCATAACGATCCAGCAAGGAAAGGCTTCCTTCTCCAACCTCAATGTGCGCATCGGGATACAATTCTTTAACGTAGTCAATTAATTCCGCATAGGAAGTCTTATGTCCGTTCGTGATGGAATATACATACGTTTCCATTGTATCCGCCGTACAGGCCAAAATACAAGCCTGGGCGACATCCCACACATGCACATACTGAAATTCGTAGTCCCGCCCTTCCTCCTCAAGTGTGGGCACTCCGTCGATGGCATTGCGCAGCAAGGTTTTCATATAGCACTGCATAAACTGTCCGGGGCCGTATATCCAACCCGGCCGAAGCGAAGGGATCTCCATGCCGTACAGATTCATGTATCCCCCCGCCAATTTTTCCGTAAACACTTTTGTCGCCCCGTTAACTCCTGTCGGATACAGCGGAACGTCCTCGTTTGCTGTCCCCAGATGGGCATTATTGCCGTAGGCGTATTCGGAGCTTAGATTGACGACGCGTTTGATGCCCAACAGACGAGCCGCCTCAAAAACATTCGCGGTTCCCAGCGCATTGGTCAAGACGGTCTGGTACGGAATCTCAATCGCTGCTGCAGGGTGGGAAATCGCGGCTGTGTGAATGATTCGTTCCACTTTATTCTTCTGTAAGGTTTCCAATAGCAGCGGCAGATCAAGCAAGTCGCCCTGCACGTTGTACAGATGATCGTCTCCCGTTTTGCCGGCCAACCTTCTGTCATAGCTGATAACCCCATGTCCCTGATCCAGAAGCATGGATACCAAGGTGCTGCCTAAAAACCCGAGTCCCCCGGTTACCAAAATTTTCATATGCATCTCCCTCCGTTTATCCCTCAGCATTATTCTCAAGTGATCATCACTATCATGCTCCATCATGCGGCGGAGACATTACTGCTTCTGCTTCCGTGGAAATTCGAGCTGAACAGAAGCTGCGGCGTTCGCTTATATCCTTCTTGTTTACTTGCGTTCCGACTTGATTTCCTGCAAAAAATGCACATCCAGCGCTTGATCCAGCTTGGGTTCGCTGTCCATCATGCCGAGCTTCTTGAGGAACGCATAGGTTTCCATTCCGGTATAGGTCAACGAACTGTAATCGTCTTTTTTCTCGAAAGCCTGGATGCTTTCATCAAGGTTGAAGATTTTAATCCCGTCATACACGCCTTTATATTTGTCTACAGGCGTTTCCGCCGCTTTCGCCATAATTTCCATCGACTCGTCAGGATGCTGCTTCCAATAATCCAAAGCATCATACCAGGCCATAAGCAATTTCTTCACATCCTCCGGCCGTTTTTGAGCAAGCTCCTCTTTAACCGTAATGACATCGGTAATTAACCCTGGAACGTTTTTGGAGGAGAACAGCACTTTCGCTTTGTCCCCGGCAATCGCTTGGCTGACAAAAGGCTCATACAGCGATGCGCCGTCCAGATTGCCGGCAATCAGAGCAGGACCCGCGTCATTGATGCTCATGTTGGTGAATTTGACGTCCGACTCCTTCAAGCCTGCCTTTTTCATTCCGACCAGCATCAGCAAATGATCGACTGTTCCAAGCTCTGTTGCGACATTCTTGCCTTTCAAATCTTGAAAGGAATTGATCCCGTTTTTCACCACAAAAGCGTCGCCGCCGTTGGAAATGTCGTAAACCCCCACCACTTTCAGCTTCACGCCCTTGCTTAAAGGAACGACCAAATCATTGATGGTTGCCCCGGCTATATCAAGATTGCCGCCGGAAATCGCATTGAGCTCATCGCTTAGAACCGGAAACACTTTGATTTCGACGTTCAAGCCGTATTTTTTGAAAATGCCTTTTTCCTGAGCGATAAACCACGGATAATAGCCCGGCCAAGGATTAAACCCCAGCACGATTTTTTCTCCTTGAACTGGAGCCGACGAGCTCTCAGTCCCCCCAGTCTGCTTGCTGTCATTGCTGCCCGACGAACAACCGGCCAGCGCGATCGATGACGACAACAGAAGAATCAATACCCATCCAACGATTTTTTTCATAAGCCACTCTCCCCATTTTTTTACGATCGATGGAATTGCAAGCCCTTTTCTGCATTCTTACGCTGTTTTTGTACAGCCAGCTGGCTGAGAAATTCAAAAACAATACCGGCCCCCGAAACGGAATAAAATGATGATCGACCAGTCAATCTGCATCACCTCTCTTAAAATGAATATAATATGTTATATTATATTACATTTAACTGACACACTCTAGCATTTTAATCATTATAATTTTAACTATTTTTGTATTCACTAGACAATATGTAATATTTTCTTACATATATATTTAACTTAATGATTCGATATCGATAAAAAAAACCTCTATCGAGGCCAATTCAATGTTGAACGACCGCGTGTAGAGGTGGGTTTTTATGCCATTAAGAATTTGCCTTTCCCGAAGTTCGGAACTTATAAATTCTTAAGTGGTAAAAAAAAAGTCCCCGAAGGGACTTCGACACGATTTTATCGTTTATATTTACCCATTTTGCTTATTCACACTTCAAATAATCCAGCGCCTGCTTCGCCTGGATGCGGGCCTTGTCCGCCGAATCGGCTGAGGATAAAACCACCGCCATCCGCCTTCCGACCTTGGTTACAGGTTTGGCAAAGATTCGCAATTGCGTATTCGGAACGGCCAGCGCTTGCTCAGCGCCGGTGATTCGGTAGTTCTGCAACTCTTCACTTGCCTTTAACGGACGGCTCGCCCCCGGTGTCAGCAGCGTGATTTCCGGGATCGGCAAACCAAGGATAGCCCTGACGTGAAGGGCAAATTCGGAAAGATTCTGCGTTACCAAGGTAACCAATCCGGTATCGTGCGGACGCGGCGATACCTCGCTGAAATATACCTTATCTTTCGACAGGAACAGCTCAACGCCGAAAATACCGTAACCCCCGAGTTCATCGGTAATCGCTCGGGCAATTCTTTTCGCTTCCTGAATTTGCTCTTCGGTCATATCGTGCGGCTGCCATGATTCTATGTAATCGCCGTCCTGTTGAATATGCCCGATGGGAGCGCAGAACATCATTCCATTGATGGATCGGACCGTCAACAGCGTAATTTCCGAATCAAAATGGATAAATTCCTCGACAATGACGCGGCCGTTTCGCACTCTTCCGGCTTCCATGGCAACATTCCAGCTATGCGCAATGTCCGCTTCCGTCCGGCAAACGCTTTGGCCCTTCCCTGACGAGCTCATAATCGGTTTAATCACGCAAGGAAATCCCATCTCGCGTACAGCGGCCTGAAATTCCTCATATGTATCCGCGAATTTGTATTTTGCCGTAGGCAGCTGCAAGGTTTCCGCAGCCAGTCTGCGTATCCCTTCGCGGTCCATCGTCAGTTTGGCCGCCCTGGCGGTTGGAATGACTCGAAATCCTTGCTGCTCCAATTTAATTAACTCGGATGTGGCGATCGCTTCGATTTCCGGAACAATCAGATCCGGCTTCTCCGCTTCCACAATTTTGTGCAATTGCTGCGCATCCAGCATATCGATGACATGGCTGCGATGGGCAACCTGCATCGCAGGCGCATGCTCATAGCGATCGACCGCAACGGTCTCCGCGCCGAGCCGCTGCGCTTCGATGACGACCTCCTTGCCCAGCTCTCCCGAGCCGAGCAGCAGAATTTTCGTGGTTTGATACATAGATGACCCTCCAGAGGATGTGATGTTTTGAGATCATTATACACGAACATATAGACTTGTTTAAAGGAAATAGTACATACTTCATTTCTGTATTGGAATAATATAACTGAAATAAAATCTTATACTTCACCAATATACATTGCAAAGGTTGCTGGAGCATGTTCAACTGGATCAAACGCAAAATCAAATTCACCCAAATGAAAAACAAGCAGTTGGATATTCCCGATCATCCGGTTTCGTCTAAACTGCAGGACAACATCGATTATTTGAAGCAGTTGTTCGAGAACAGTTCGGATATTGTATTTCGTTCGTTTTCTGTGGGGAAACGGCAAGAAATCGACGCATTCCTGGTGGCCATAGACGGCATGTATGATAAAACCCCAATCCATGAAAATGTCATCAAGCCTTTAATGAATATTGATTTTCAATCCATAAATCAAATCCAGATGGTCACATATTTTGAAAAAAGTCTGATCAGCATCTTCAGTCTGAAGCAAGAGCATTCCATTGAAAACGGGATCGCCCATTTGATGAAAGGCGATGTCCTTCTTTTCATTGACGGGCTGAAGAAAGTATATGTTTTGGGTACTCGCGCATGGGAAATGCGCAGCATTGAGGAACCTATCACGGAGACCACAATCCGTGGACCTAGGGAAGGCTTTGTGGAAACCTTGAGAACCAACACTTCGATGCTGAGGCGCAAACTTGGTCACCCGAAGCTGCAAATCCAGCAAATGGTTTTGGGCAGAATGTCGCAGACGGAAATTGCCGTTGCCTATATCGAAGGCATTGCGCCGCCGGAAATTTTGCAGGAAGTCAAAAGAAGATTGATTTCCATTGAAATGGACAACGTGCTTGAATCGGGAATCCTTGAAGAGTTTATCGAAGATGCCCCTTTTTCCCCGTTTCCGACCGTAGCGAATACCGAACGGCCGGATGTTGCGGCGGCCCGGCTGCTCGAAGGGCGTGTGGCCATTCTAATAGATGGAAGTCCCATGGCACTGATCGTCCCCCATTTATTATTTGAATCGTTTCAATCCTCCGAGGATTATTATTCGCGACCGTACTATTCTTCTTTCTTGAGGATGCTGCGATTGTTCGGATTTTTGGTCACCACGCTGGCGCCGGCTACCTATACCGCTTTGCAGGATTACCATAAGGAAATGTTTCCGGCCGAATTGCTGGTCAGTGTGGCTTCATCCAGAGAAGGCGTTCCCCTTCCGCTTGTATTGGAGTTGTTGTTGATGCTCATTGTGTTCGAATGGCTGCGTGAGGCCGTCATACGGATGCCCCGACCGGTCGGACAAACAGTCTCCATCGTTGGCGCATTGGTTTTGGGGGAATCGGCGGTGAATGCGGGGATTGTCGGCGCACCCACCATCATTGTCGTGGCAGTCAGCGCCATCACCGGTTTTCTTGTTACCGCCCTAAGTGACGTCGCCGCTGTACTTCGATTTTTTTATCTGATCGTCGGATCGATATTCGGTGTATACGGGATTATGTTGGTTATCTGCGCTACTCTGCTGCATTTAGCCTCCCTGCGCTCTTTTGGGATTCCCTATATGGCTCCATTGATGCCGATCACATGGAGCGATTGGAAAGATTTCTTCATCAGGGCTCCGATGTGGGCCCTGAACCGAAGACCGGAGGCTTTGCGGGTTACCGATGAAATCCGCCAATCGGACGGTATGCAACCTCAACCTCCGGTTAAAAAGTCAAAAAGGAAGAACTAAAAATGAAGGCATGGAGTATAGTTTTGCTTGCATCTGTTGTCCTCCTTATCGTGCCGGGTTGCTGGGGAAGATCGGAACTGAAAGATGTGGCCATTGTTACCGGAGTGGGCATCGACCAAAAGGGCAATAAATATGAAGTTACCACGGAAACGCTCAAGCTCGGTCCCGAACAGCAAACCAAAATTGTTTCGGCCATTGTTCGCAGCGCCATGGGAACCACCATATTCGAAGCCATCAGGGATTTGATTATCACTCTGGGAAAAAGACAAGTATGGCAGCATGTCGATGCCTTTATCATTGGCGAGAAAACAGCCGAGTCTGGAATTACGCCCGTCACGGACTTTATGCTTAGGGATCACGAACCTCGCTTTCGCATGAACATCCTTATAGCCAAAGGAACCGCGAAAGACATTTTGAGCATGAAACCGGAAGCAGGCAAAGTGAATGGTACGTTAATCAAAAACGCTCTGGAAGAACAAAGCTCCTTATCCAAAGCGCCGCAAGTGCAGTTATACCAATTTGGCCAAATGTTCATCGAGCGTTATCAGGACCCCTATATCCCCATGGTTCGAAAAGGCAAACAGGGATTCGAAATCTATGGAACAGCCATCTTTAAGAGGGATAAAATGGTCGGGCAATTAACGCCTAATGAAACCAGAGGGTTGCTTCGGGTGCTTGGCAAACTCAATGGCGGTATACAAGTCCTGAAACTCAATACCAAAGGAAGCACAAAACCGGCTTACATCAGTATTGAAATCAAAAAGTCGAAAGCGGGCATGAAAGTGAAATTCGAACATCGAACGCCGAAAATTGAAGTGAATATTCAGGAAACAGGATTTATCGGCGACATTTCCCATCCTATAAACCATCAGCAAATAGATCAAAAGCTGTTAAACCGAATTGAAAAGCTTTATGCCGATTCCATAAAGAAGGAGGCCGAACAAGTCATCGCCAAAATCCAAAAAAAATACAAATCCAATGCACTGGGTTTCGCGGGTTTGATCAACCGCGCGGACAAGCGTTATTGGCAGCAGCATAAGGATGAGTGGGAAGACCTCTATCCAAGGATTAAAGTTGTGGTGAACGTCAAAACAAACATCCCCGAAAATGGATTGATCCGTGATAACGTCGGTTATTGATCCAAATGATACAAAGGTGTGATTCCTCCATGGAAGTGATTTCTTATCGACAAACCGTGTTTCTATGCTCCCTGATCCTGCCGGTCACCGGGCATATGCTGCTGCTGCCCACCATGTTTGCGCTCAGTGGACGCGACGCGTGGATTTCGATCCTTTTGACCGTCCCGATCGGAATTCTGTATGGTTTTATGCTGTACCGCTTGCACTCCCTCCACCCCAGTCTGACGATGGTGCAAATGCTGGAACGGGCGTTGGGACGATGGGTCGGCAAGCTGCTTGCGACATCTCTGCTCGCTTATTTCTTTTTCATGATGGTGATTACATTATACGGCCTGTATGATTTTATCGAGAACATTTTTCTTCCGGAAACCCCCGCTTGGGCCATTTCCGCAGCGTTTTATCTCGTGGTTCTTTATGCGCTGTTCGTCGGCATCGAGAGCATTGCCCGGATCAGCGAACCCCTTCTGCTCATCATTTTGTTTACGGGGGATACGATCATGATCGCAACCCAGCCGGAAAAAAATTATAAAGTTTTATTTCCCTTATTCGAACACGGATATCTTCCGGTCATGACCGGCATCCTGGTGACCACCGCCCTGTTCGGCGAAACGATCCTGCTGACGATGCTGAAAATGAAAAAAGATTACGCGAAATCCAAATCACTGCTGTTTAATTATACGATTTTGGTCTTCCTGATCACGTTCATGTTTGTCGGAACGATCATCAGCCCGTTGACGATTTTTGGATTGGAACAAGTCAAAAATCTCGAATATCCCGCCCAAAGCGTGGTGAGAATGGTTTCCTTCGGATTCATCGACCGGTTCGATATTTACGGAATCGGCGTGATGGTCGTCGGCTCGGTGATTCGGATGTCTACCTTTCAATATGTGCTCAATATGGGAATCCGTCAATGGCTGGGCATTCGCTGGAGGTGGATCATCCATGCAGTGATCGGTGTGGCTTTGTTTGCGGTTGCGCTTTACGGGATACAAAGCCATCAGCAGTTTACCCGGACTTACATGAATACCTGGTATCCGTTAACGGCCATTGTTTCTGTGGGACTGCCCTTCATTGCGTGGATGATATTGGAAATCCGCAACCGTTTGGGCTCCAACAAAACTAAATGAATGCACCGTGTTCAATCCCATGCCTGATATGGTCTGCCTGCCAATAAGCGAGGGCTCCGATGGTTTCCGTCACGTTGAAGCAGGGCATGGTCGGAAATAACGAGTTTCCTGCAATATATAAATTGTTTAACCCGTGAACCTTTCCATACCGATCTGTTACCGATTCGCTTGTGTTTTCGCCCATCCGGGTCCCTCCGCTGGGATGCGACAAATACCACGGCGGCGAAAGATTCCCCCCCCAAATTCTTTTGGCTTCGCCGGCGCGCAAAATTCCGACGACTTTCTCATGGAAAAAACGATGCATGTTTTTCAATTGCGGACTCCAATCAAAAGTGATCCGAGGCAAGGGAAGGCCCAATCCGTTTTTGTAACCGGGATCCAAGTCTATAAACGAACTCAACAGCGGGGGATCCGTCAAAAAGGTGTGGACTTGGTAATAGAAACTGTACGTTTGTTCAATAAACTGCTTGAAAGAAGGTCCCCAACCGGATACCCCTTCCGGCAATTCAACATATTGGGCGTATTCAATCGGCAATCCTGCCGACCCTGTCACACGGGCGCCGTAAATATATCCCCCCATGACGAACCCGAGTCCCGTATGATCAAAATGATTTTCCGTAAACTCCGTAACGGCTGTCAGCGATTCGGACGGACCGATATGTACATGCATTTTTTCCGCAAACTGTCCATTCACCCCGAATCTCGGGTGATGATGAAAATACTTTCCGACCTGTCCGTTTTGATTTCCGATCCCGCCCGGTGCATAGTGATTTTTCGAGACTAGCAGCAGCCAAACGTTATACAAAGTGTTTGCCGATAAAATTACAATGCTCCCGGTTATCGTTTTGGCTTGACCTGCCGCATCCAGGCATACCACTCCCTCCACGCGTTCCTGATCTTTCATGGTGACTTGAACCACATAATGATCCGTAAGCAGCGTAAAATTCGGCTTTTTCCGCGCTTCTTCAATTTCCGTGATCCTCGTATTCGACTTGGCATCGATGGTGCATTCGAAAGCCTGGCAATATCCGCAATACCCGGTCCGGCTTCTTCCTTGATAGTCTTGAGACAATATGGCCGTCGGCATCGGAAAAGGCTTATAGCCCAAAGATCTGCATGCTCTTGCAAAATGATTTGTTGCATACCCTTGTTCGATCGGAGGGAGGGGATAAGGTTTTTTGCGGGGCGGGCCGTAAAGGATTTGGTCGGCATCGCCCGACACCCCGAACCGGTATTCAAATTTTTCATAGTACGGTTCCAATTCTTCATAAGCGATCGGCCAATTGGCGATGGCGCCATTCGGGATTTGCCCCCAGACATCCAGATGCCGGAAGGTTTCCGGATAATACCTCCAGCTTGTGCCGCCCCAATGGTTCATGGTCCCTCCGGGTCCCCATCCGTCCATCATATGCGTGATTCGTGGAAATACTTTTTGCGTCCCGGAACGGGCATGCGGCCTCCATGTCATTCCCCCTGTTCGGGGTGTCGCCCACAGGAGATTTTGCCTGATCGGAAAGCGAAGTTCGTCCATGGTCAAATCTTTCGTTTCAAAGAAGGGTCCTCTCTCCAACAAACAAACCTGTAACCCGGCATCCGTCAATTCTCTTGCGAGAATCCCGCCTGCAGCTCCCGCCCCAACGATGACGACATCATAATCCGGTTTGTTGGCCAAACACTCCCCTCCCTTATATGAAATCTTTTTTTACATTTCACTTATGATATAATCGGCCTGCCAATAAGCCAGGGCCCCGATGGTTTCCGTTACGTTCAATTTTCTCCCATTCGTGTTCCTCCGCTCGGATGCGCCATGCTCCATGGAGGTTGAACTGTAAGTCCGCCTCAGATTTTCCTGGCTCCCGCTGCTTTCAGTATTTCAACGATTTTCCCATAGAAGTAACGGTGCATATCTTTCAGTTGCAAACTCCAATCGAAGGTCAATCTCGGAAGAGGGAGACCGTAAGCATGGGGATTGGCCGATAAAAGAAGCAGCCAAACATTATATTTTCCGTGGTTCGGGTACTGGACTTGGCATCGACCGATTGAGCGAAATGATTCGTGGCGTAGCCTTGTTCAATTGGCGGTAAAGGGTAAGGCTTTGATCTCGGAGGTCCGTGTACAATCTGATCCGCATCGCCGGATACGCCGAATCGATACTCAAATTTAGTATAATAGGGCTCCAATTCCTCATATGTGATCGGCCAATTCGCAATCGCGCCATCGTCAATTTGCCCCCATGCATCCAGCGTCTTGAACGATACCGGATCAAACCGCCAGCATATCATATTCCGGTTTTGTCCTCATGGGCAATCCCCTTCAGAGAATAATAAACTTTCGGGAGCTGCCGTTTTTTATTGATTTCTTCAGCAGTATAAAAACGGGGCCCTTCAAAGCCGATCAGACGCCAACCGTATGCCTGGTAGTTTCCGCCATAGATGGGGTCGGAAAAAACACCCTCCATTGTATGGTTCCGGATAAATTGAAAAAAAGGGGTGTGCTCCTGCGATTTTAACAGCTCAATTAACCGCTCTTGATCAAGGTCGAGCAAGGTTTTTCCAAACAGCAATCGTGCCTGATTCTCGAATGCCCTTAACCCTTCCCTGTACAAACCGATCATGAAAGGATTCGCTGCTGCATCCCGTTGAATAAATTCATATGCCCTGGCTTCATTGGACCCGGGAAAAATCTCCTCGGTAATAACCCGAATCATTTCGATTTCCGTATTGGAAAACAAACGGCCATTCTCCTTTGCGCAAATATTCTTATCTGATTTGTATGCGATCATGTTCCGTCCATATGATCAATCATATATTACATTTTTATTTAGCTTCCATCATAAATTGTAAAGTAATCATCTTGATGCATCGGGTGATATTGATGTACGGTAATCTATTTGAACTGGCGGCTTATCATGCGCGGACTCTGGATCCGCGGGCAAAAGATATGTTGATTGTGTCTATAGAGTCGCTTGAAGACGAATCTTGGAAACTTGTCAACAAAGCATTGCCTTTGCCCTTTCTGCTCGTTACCAAATACGGTTACATTCCGAATGCCACGAGAGAGGAAATCTTAAGAAGAAAGGATCCGAATCTGTTTTTGCTCGGCGGTGGGGAACAAATATCCGAGTGGGTGGAATACGTGCTGCGTACTTTAACAAAGGGGTCTGTTTTTCGAATCGTAAAATCCTCCCGGATGATATAAGCCGGAGGTGCGCAATCTGTCACTTTTTATCCGTTAACGTCCATTGTATCCATTGAATACCTTTCACTTCGGGGCAAAATTTATTTTAGGCCTTCGGGTAATCGTCTCCTACTTGGCGGGGTTAAGGGCTTCTCTAATATCTCTGGAACCAGCTGCTGCTGCTTTTTTCTCGATAAGCTCAGCAACGATGCGGCGCCCAGATCAATGACGATCTCCGTCATAGGATGTGTTTGCAAATATGAGGCCGGACAATGATTGGTTACTTTTTCTTCAAGCATTCGATACACCGCCTCTGCCTTATGCTCACCCGCAGCCAAGAGAAGGATCCTTTTAGAATGAGCCAAAATGCTGCCCAACCCCATCGTTATTGCATATCTGGGCACTTCCTCCGCATGATTAAAAAATCTGGCGTTAGCTTTGCGCGTGCTTTCTGTCAGTTTCGTCACGTGCGTCCTTCCGTAAGGATCCGCCCCCGGTTCATTAAATCCGATATGACCGTTCTCTCCGAGTCCCAGCAGCTGCAAATCGATCCCGTTTGAGCTGGAAATAAGAGTTTCATAACGCCTGCACTCGACATCAGGGTCGTCAGCAGTGCCATTGGGAATATGTGTCTGTTCAGGTTGAATGTTGATATGCCGAAATAAATGGGTATGCATATAGGCGTGATAGCTCTGCGGATGTTCGGCAGGCAGTCCTATATACTCATCCAGATTAAACGTCGTCACTCCGGAAAAATCAATCTTTCCGTCCACATACGCTGCAACCAGCAGCCGATATAAACCAAGCGGTGTGCTGCCTGTCGCCAATCCGAGCACCGCGTCCGGCTTGGTTTGGAGCAGGCGGATGACGGAGGCCGCTGCCTTCGCGCTCATTTCTTTCTCGCTGTTGACGATCGTTACTTGAATCTTCTTCACATCCTCTGCAGAAGGTTCACGTACTTACTGATCGTTCCCGGATGTATTATTCCCATTTTCATAGCATAATTCTCCGTTTACCATCGTCCAAAGAACATCTCCTTCGGACGTCAAACCGACCAGATCCGCGGACTTACCGGGCAGAATCCCGCCTTTTCGATCCAAACCGAGCAATCGGGCGGGATTATAGGAAGCCATACGCGATACCTCAGCCCAGCGCAAGCGATGGATGTTCGTCATCCGCTGGGCCGCACGCTGCAGAGTAAGCAAGCTTCCGGCCAACGTACCGTTGTCAATTCGTGCGACTCCTTGCTTAACTGTGACAGGCAAGCCGCCAATCTCATATAAACCGTCACCCATGCACGCTGCCCTCATGGCATCTGTAATTAAGATCAACCGCTCATGTCCGAACAACCGGAGCAGCAAATTTTCCGTATCGGGATGCAAATGAATTCCGTCCGCAATAAAATCCGCCGTCATATGCCCGTTTCTGCAAGCGGCGGCAATAATTCCCGGCTCCCGGTGATGTATCGGACGCATGGCGTTAAATACGTGCGTCAGATGGGTGACCCCCCATTCCGCAGCGTTGTTCAGCTGCCGGCTCGTTGCATCCGTATGACCGGCCGAAACCGTTATCCCGTTCTCTCGCGCATATCGAATCAACCGTTCAGCACCTTCCAATTCAGGAGCAAGGGTTATCATCCGGATGATCCCCTCGGCCCGTTCCACCCATGACTGAAATTGCTCCAAATCGGGCAGCATGAAAAGATCCTCGCGCTGTGCGCCGCGATGCTTCGGGCTTAGAAAAGGTCCTTCCAGATGAATGCCTAAACATTCCGCTCCTTTGAACCCGGATTGAATTGGCATATATTGTTTAACAGCATCAATGACTCGCAGTATGTCCGCTCCCGCCACGGTTACCGTGGTCGCCAGCCACCCTGTTGTTCCATATTTCACATGAGTTTCGGCAATGGTGCGCAGAGCTTCGATCGACCCGTCCATCACATCCGCTCCGCCACCCCCATGCACATGAATATCGATAAATCCGGGAACAATCAGAGTTCGGCGTTCTAGCTCCGTTAAATCATCAGATTGATGTATCGCTTGAATAATGCCCTCTTTACTTTCAATCAGAGCGTGACTGAAATCCCCGTCATTCAGCACGGAGCCTCTTATGATCAGCGGCTTCTTGTTCCGGTCCGGCTTGAATTCGGTCATGATGAGTTCTCCTTCTCCCGTTTCCGGCAAATATATACGAATGCGGGCGGAAGATTAAGCGGAGAAAACTGGATGTCCTCAAGCTCAAACAATTGGCTGAGCTGTTTTTTCATCTGCTGCGAGTATTGGAAAGCGACAAACAAGCCGCCGGGCTTTAGAGAAACCAGAATTTGGTTCATTAGCTGATCACGCAGCTGCTGCGGAAAGTTAAAAAAAGGAAGACCGCTCAAAACACAATCCAACTGCTCGATCCCTTCACTGTGCATGACAGACTGGAGCTTGCACGCATCGGCATGATAAGTGAAGCTTGTAAAACGGTCTGCAAGACGTTCACGCAAATGCGGATCCTTCTCGAATACAAGAACGCGGGCATCATGATTCTTCAGTCTTCCAATATGCTTGGTTATGGCTCCGGTACCCGCCCCTAGCTCGGCAACATATTTCACCTGGTTCCAAGGGATCGGGGCCACCATTTTTTTGGCCAGAAATACGGAGCTCGGAGTGAAACTGCCGATTTGCTTGGGAGCACGCGAAAACTTATACAGGAACAAAAGCCTTTCTTGAAATGCATTCATGGTGTAATCATTTTCTCCCTTCGTTATTACAATGTCCTAATCCAGCCAGACCATTCGCTTATCCCAGAATAACAAGAATAATCGTTATGGTAACAAAACTCAGTAAGGTGCTGACAAAAGTAATACTTGAAACCAATTCCGGTTCGGCTTCGAACTGGATGGCATAAATGACGGCCATTACGGCTGAGGGCATGGCTGAGGTCACGATCAGCACCTTCCTCAGCAGCGGCTCGACCGGAAGGACAGAAACGAGCGCCAAGGCGATCAGCGGCGATATCACCAAGCGGACGATTGTTCCGTAAATAATTTTGTTCCAGTCCAGAACGGTCAGCTTCATTTCGGCCAATTGGAATCCCAAAACCAGCATGACCAAGGGAATAGCGGCGCTGGATATCAAGTCGATGGCAGAAAAAATATTCTCAGGCATCTTCATGCCGGTAAAGTGAAAGCCTAAAGCCAGAATTGCCGCATAAATCGAAGGAAGCTTAAACACAGCGATAAAGGCCGATTTAATGCCTTTCGCTGATCGATTGGCATAATAGCCGCCGAAAAAATTCATGAATACAGAATGGATAACCAGCAGCGAAATCGACAGCGTGAAGGCCTCTTTTCCGTACGCAAACAACAAGATGGGAGCACCGTAATTTCCGGAATTCATGAATACAGTCGATAAGACAAGTCCGCTTTCAACCGACTGTGGATATTTGCGAAGCCTGACATAAATAAAATTCAACAGAACAAGAGCCCCTAACAAGGCAAGAGCAAACAAAACCATCATCAAATATTGCATGTTCAGATCGGCTGTGTAGAACGTCCGAAATACCAAGCTTGGGGTCAGTATGTAAATGACAACGGTGGAAATGGATCTGATGTTCATTCGTTTCCATCTTTGTACCGTATAACCGATAAGAAAAATTAGCAAAACAGGCAGCATCACTTGAAAGAACATTTGCACCAATATTTACTCCTCCGCTATTATGAATGATTTTTTATATGTATTTTTAAACTATTCAACGATTTGCTCGAATTATCCTGCATGTGTTTAACATAATATCATTATGTAAACTACACTGCAGCCACGCAAAAAAACGCCCCGTGATAGGGGCGGGTGGGAAAAATGAGGCCATTTTATTTAGCAAAAATATGATTTCCAATTTTAACGGTTTGAGGCCGTGACCAAATCCATGAGTTTGTAGACGTGTTTGGATTAAAATAATAATACGAGCCGTGGGTCGGATCCCATCCCCGAACGGCATCAAATGCCGCGAGATAAGCGGTTCGATTGGGTTTCAGCCAAAATTGTCCGTCTTGAACAGCCGTAAACGCCCCGGGTTGAAATACGATGTCACGAATATTGTTCGGAAATTTGGATGATTGAATCCGGTTCATGACGACGGCTCCGACGGCGACTTGTCCTTCATAAGGTTCCCCGCGTGCTTCGCTGTATATAATTCTTGCCATTGTATCCATTTCGTTAAGGTTTAAGCTGTATTTCTTTAAAGCGCTCCAGGTTTGGCTGCCGGTTTTCCCGTCGGCATGCAAACCATAATTCTGCTGAAATTTTCGCACCGCAGCGGCTGTACTCACTCCGTATTTGCCGTCCAAAGGCTGCTGGTAGTAGTTCAATACCTTCAAACGGTACTGCAAATCCCAAACGTCCCCGTTGGCGCTATTCAGACTTAATACTGCGGCCGCATGTGCGCTTCCGCCAAATCCGCCCAGTATCAATACGGCAAGAAGCAAGGCGAATCCGATACGCTGTTTCATGTCCTCGACTCCTTTCCCTATAAATTATAGGAGGAGTTATGGAAGAAGCTCAATCCCAAGTTTATGGAAGAAAAATGGGGAATTTTTCCGTGTCGCATCAAATCATAAACAGCATGCTGGGCAAGTTGAACAGGAAAGCCAATGATTTCAACTCAAGCCACATTCCGCCTCTGAACAGTACTTGCTCCAAACCAAATTCAGATACTTGGGCTTGGGCGGTTCCGGGCTCCAGGGAAAGTCTCTCCCGGCCGCGGAAGCCTGTCATCCTCAACTGTCCGTCTTTAACGTCGTCAATCGTTCCGCAGCAGAACGAACCGTCATGCATTACGGCATAAACGGGTTCTCCGGTCAAGGCCTTCAGCTGTTCCTCGTGTATCGGATATCGTACAAGCATGGCTCACTCACCTCTCCTGGCTATATTCGATGCGACCCCAAGCGGAAAAGTGTGAGATAAATCAACTGGTATAAACATACAAATCTATGACGCTTGTCTAAAACAGTCGGTGTGGTATCCACCTTCTATACAGGAATCTTTCGCAAGTGCAGCAAACCGTTTGACGCGGGTTCCGTCTCCACTTTCAACACGAAATTGAATCGATCCAAACTTAAACATAAATCAAAATCGCTTGCCGGAGCAGTGGACTCCCCTTTCAAATCAAGGAACCTGCCGGTTTTGCTCTCCTCGCGCAAAAAATGGACAATCTCTGAAAAATCATTGGTTTTTCCTTCCAACGCATTTTTAATATATTCCGCGCAAAGCGTATCCTCGTCAGCATGCTCATGGCCTTCCCAGCCCATGCAGACCAGGGATACCTTCTGCGGATTTTGCTTTCGGATATAATCGATGATCGCCTGGATGTTGACAAAGCTTCCGGTAATCCGTTCCTCCGCGTTGACCGCGTTGACGATCCCTTGCGTTCCCGCGCTTGTTGTATGCACAACGGTTTTCCCTTTAAAATCCAAATGTTGAACTTGGGTAGGCGAATTGCCGTAATCAAAGCCCTCTTGAATTCTGCCGCCACGCTCTCCCATCAAAATATACTCCGGGTGCTTACTCTTCAATCGATAGGCAGTCTGTAAATCCCCTACGGGGATGATGTCCTTCGCCCCGTTCTCGACAACATAGCACGCCACCGAAAAAGCGCGGAAGACATCGATGATGACCGTCAAGCCCTGGGCTTTCTTGGCACCTTCAATAAATTGATAAATGCTGATTTCCATAATGCATGGCTCCTTTTCGGCTGTTTCTCTCAGCACCTTCGGCTTGCGGTTTTTTTTGAATTGCCCGGAATGCCGGTGCTCTCAATCATAAATGCGACTTTTCCGTCAAAAATCTTTGATCCAAAGAATAGAAACAAGCAGCAATACGATTATGCTGAGCGTTATTCCTTTTTTCACAGTCTACACTCCCCATTATGTTATTTCATTCCAGTTGTTGCAACACTTTGACGATAAACTTCTGAAGCATCGAACTCTCGCATTTTTGATTTTATTGCCTAATAGCTATACAATCTTAGTAAAGATTTAGAACAAAGGGAGAGTTCCGCTTTTGAGAAGAGTCGCCTTGGTTACCGGAAGCGCCAAAGGCCTGGGAGTCCAAACCGTGCTTAACCTTGCCCGAACCGGCCACGATATCGTAATCACCTACCGCAGCAGTGAAGAGCTTGCCCATAAGCTGAAGCAGGATACTGAAGCATTTGGCGTCAAATGTGCCGCAATTTCCGCAGATGTCTCAAGCAAGGAAGATTGCGACCGCCTGATTTCACAATCGCTCTCGGAGATGGGACGGATCGATATTCTGATTAACAATGCCGGTCCTTATATTGCCGAACGCAAAAAGCTGACCGACTATACGGATCATGAATGGGAACTGATGCTGAACGGCAATTTGTCCTCCGTTTTTTATTTGGCTAGAAGAGTGCTGCCGCTGATGCGCGAGAATCATTGGGGACGGATTATTAATTTTGGTTTTACCCAGGCGAATGAAGCGCCGGGCTGGATTTACCGCTCCGCTTACGCTGCGGCGAAAGTCGGACTGGTCTCCTTAACCAAATCGATGGCCCAGGAAGAAGCGGATACCGGCATTACCGTAAATATGGTTTGTCCGGGGGATATTCGGGGAATCTATAAAGAAATGACGGTTCAAGAGGCGGAAGCGATGGCGCAGGAGACATGCTCTGATCCGACCATCCGGCCGTGCACGGGCGAGGATATTGCGAAGGTCATCCTGTTTCTATGCTCGGAGAATAGCGGTGGTTTGAACGGCAATATTATTGAGATTAACGGAGGACTCACACTCCAACAATTAATAGACAAACATGGGAATGAAACGGATTCAAATTGAAAACAGCTGTTTTCGCACAAGCGAAAATACGGGATCGGCTACGAGCGGCGAAAAACCGTTCCGCTCATCCGGATTGACGGAAATCGGCAGCAGTATATACCCTTCCGAGTCTTCGCCTGTGTGTACGGCGTCAATGTCGTGAACAAGCGAAACATAAATATTTTTATAGAAAAGCCGCTGCTCTCCTTCATTCACGCTGTATTGGCCGATCAACCACATGGACGCCGCGCGGGCTCCCGTTTCCTCCCTTAATTCGCGGCAAGCGGCCTCCAAGGGTGTTTCCCCGTTCTCCACCTTTCCCCCGGGCCATTCCATTCCTCTCATCCGATGCTTCGCAAAAATCAATTGATCCTTATAAATGGGCAGCACAACCACATGTTCTGCCGGTTCGATCTCACTCGGAAATAATTTTAATCGAATATGATGACCATAAGCGCCTTGAAAAGCATAGGCTTCTTCCGCTCCCGTCAGGTTCATGTCGGTTCTCTCCTCAGTTTTGAAATCACCGGGCTGCCGTCCCAAACGATCCGGCTTTCGGATTTTCTTTTGTTCACTTCCGGCTCGTCCAGCAGTAAAAAGAAATTTGTATTGGCTAAAACACCCAAGCCGTGCTTTTGACCAAAACGCTCCAAACATCTTCGCTTGGATGCGAAATTTTTGGACTGATTGCTGCTTTCATCCGAATATTCGTATAAGACACCGGCTACCGGCACTCTTTTGACACGATGCGTTTCTGCGACGCGCAGAAAAAAATCCCAATCCCAGTAATGAAGCACTTCCGTATCAAAAAGCCCGACGATTTCATGCAATTCCCTGCGATACAAGCTTCCGGAAGGAACATAGGTTGAAAATCTGCGCATTTCTTCAAGATCCAATTCGTATGCGAATAATGTGCGGGCGATGGGAATTCTGGATCCATTCTCCAGCCTGTAATTAATGATTTCCACATCGGAATAGGCGAATTCACAATCGTTCATTTCATTGACCATCCGCTCGATATGGGAGGGAACCAACAGATCATCGTCGTCCATCAGCATGATGAATTCCCCTCTTGCTTGCAGCACCCCTTGATTTCTTGCATACACGTGTTTATGATTCATCGGTAAATCAAGGATCGTGATGTTCAAGTGAGGATACAGCGTTTGGATGAGATCCACTTTTTCCCCGCCATCGTTCACAAGGATGACTTCAAAGTCCTGAAAGGTTTGTCTGCTCAGGGATTCCGCTAATTCCGCCAGCGTCCCCAATCGATTGTAAGTAGGCACAATAATAGAAACGCATGGAGCCCCCATATGGCACCTCCCCCGCTTCCTATATTAAACCATATGGATTATTATTCAAGCCAGCGTTTCGTTAAATTGTGGGGGATCGCGAATTGATCCAAAGCCTTGGCAACCGTATGATTGACAATATCGTCGATCGTTTCCGGTTTATTGTAAAATGCCGGCATTGGCGGAAGCACCATGGCTCCCATTCTGGACAACCGAAGCATATTTTCCAGATGAATTTCATTCAAGGGGGTTTCCCGAGGCAGAATGACCAGCTTTCGTCTTTCCTTTAATACAACGTCGGCCGCTCTGGACAGCAAATTATCCGCTAATCCGTAGCTGACGGATGCGAGAGTTTTCATGCTGCACGGCGCGATGATCATGCCGTCGGTAATAAACGAACCGCTGGAAATGCGGGCTGCTTGATTGGTTGGCGAATAGACAACAGAGGCTAATGATTTCACTTGCTCCACTGTATAAGATGTTTCGATGAGAATCGTCTTTTCGGCCCATGAACTTAACACCAAATGGGTTTCGACTTCCGCATTTTGTAAAGCCTCCAAAAGACGAATACCGTAAATCGCTCCGGTGGCTCCCGTAATTCCCACGATAATTTTCACGGCTGTTCCTTCCTCCACTGAACTCAGTTATAAACCTGTTGAGCCGAATCAATGATTTTATATTACAAAAAAATCCGACTTGATGAAACATCGGATTTTAAAAAGCAGTATTTAAATTAAATAAATAATGTCTCTCCTATAAATCCGCCTTTCGAGGCCCCCGGCGGTACGGCGAACACAGCGTTTGCGGTATGAAGCGTATACTCGTTCAACGCATCGTTCGAAGACAGCCTGTGCAGCATCGGGATAAGCTGTTTGGCAATGCTTCGCTGATAACTGATAAAGAAAAGACCCGCATCCAACTGACCCGTTTTGGGATCTATTCCGTCATTATATGAATAACCTCTGCGATGGATCTGAATCGAACCATCCCCGCGCGCCAAACGAACATGGGAATTCTTTGGGAGATAATCCGGATTGACCGGATCAAATTCGTTCTTCTTCCCGAACGGCGCGCCGCTGGCTTTGGTGCGGCCGAACGTCTTTTCCTGATCATCCAGGGATGAGCGATCCCACACTTCAATGAGCATGCGAATCCGGCGCGCAGCCAAGTAAGTTCCGCCCCTCATCCAAGCAGGCTGATCGGAACCGTTCACCCAAACGTGCTCATTCATCAGCTGCGGGTTCGCAGTATCAATGTTTTGCGTTCCGTCCTTAAAGCCAAACAGATTGCGCGGTGTGCCCGCGGGCCCCTTCGGGTTTTTCGGAATCCCGAGAAAGCCCTGCTGCATCCAGCGCATTGCCGCTACCCCGCGGGAGGAGCGAATCAAATGACGAATGGCATGAAACGCCACCTGCGGATCGTCGGCGCATACCTGGACACACAAATCTCCGCCTGAGCGATCGGCTTGCAGCGCATCCCCCGCCATTGGCGGTATTTCCACCAAGCCGGCAGGCTGCTTACCGGACAATCCGAAGCGATCTGTCCCGTTCTTTTTAAACAAGGTCGAGCCGAACCCGAAGGTAACGGTCAGACCCGCCGGGTTCAATCCCAGATTTTCCCCGTTATCCTCCGGGGGCAGCAAACGGCTCGCTGCGGGCTCCCCCACCGGCTCACCGAGGCTCATGCGCGCCGAATATTCCGACCAAATGCGCAGCAGATCGCGCAATTCCGCGCGTTTTTCAGTTTCCACATCAAAAGCGGCAAAGATCATGTGACGTTGCTGAGATGTCGCGATACCGGCTTGATTCGTGCCGTAAAACGGGTATACCCTGCCGGCATTCTCCGATTGCACCGGCATCTGTTCAACCGCCTGAGTCGCCTGCTCGGAAAACATTCTCAAGCCGCCGTATCCCAAGGCCATCCCGGCGCCTGCCGAAGCCGCCAATTTCAGCAAATCCCTTCTGGATATTGACGATGAATGCATCCAATTCACTCCCTGCGCAATTGTTAAAGTATTTTCGCCGCTTGAGACAGGGCTTCAGCCGTGCTCTCAATCGCTTGACCAATGCTCTTTGTATTTTCTTGAGTTAAATCCGTATAGACTTTAAAGCTGTCTCCTTGACGGAAGGAGTCAAGCAATTGCTGCAGTTGATTGAACCGTTCGTCGATTTTTTTCACCAATTCCGCGTCTTGTTGCTGAACGCTCGCTTTGATAATGTCATATGCGGCTTTGGAGCCTTCCACGTTGGCAGCCAAATCCAAAAGGTCTAGATGGGAATACCGTTCTTCTTCCCCGGTCACCTTGGAGGTTCCGGCCTCGTTTAACAGTTCGACTGCACCCGCTATGACCTGCGCCGGCTTCAATTCGACACTCTTGATTTGTTCATGAAGCGCTTTGACATCCTCAAGAAGCTGATTGGCATATTTCTCTTGATTCCGCAAAGATCCGTCCACCCACAGCGCTTTCTCAAGCACATGGAACCCCGTCCATTCAGCAGGTTCCACATCGTTTTCACGGGCGTCAATCTTTGGATCGAGATCGCCGAAGCTTTCCGCAATCGGTTCGATCCGCTCATAAAATATTCTTGAAGAACCATACAGCAGTTTGGCTTTCGCGATATCCCCGTCAAGCACGGCTTTTACGAATGCTGCGGTTTCCTCCACAAGCGAAGCGCTTTGCTCAAGCACATAGGTTTTATATTGATCCATCGCCGCTTGAAGCTGCTGATTATCAGCTTTTTGTGCGACTTTTTGGTTATTGATTGCATTGAGGAGATCCTGAATGGCCTGAATCAGACTGTCGTTGAGCTTGGTCAGTGCTGCCTGATCAAGCGGACTTATGGATAATCCGGCGCTCAACGGAACAAGATATTGTTCAATTGAGGTGTATTCCAGCGGATAATCCGGTCTTACTTTATCTTCAAAAGAACTCCATGTATCTTCCAATTGCGTACCCAATTCCTTGATTTTCTGTCCGTTGGCGCCGACAAGCTCCGTTTTTAGCTGATTTGCGATTTCCAGCAGCTTGCCGGCCCCATCCTTGGCATTCAGAGTGGATGCTCCCTTCCCGGATGAGGTTGTATCTGCGGTTTTCCTGCTTACATCTTCCGAATTGGAAGATGTCTGGTCCGCCTTCCCGCATCCGGCTAAGATAATTGCGATAACTAGGAACAGTACCGCCATCATTGAGATCAGCTTCTTCATTTCACATTTCCCCCTTATGTACAGTGCCAAATTGATTGAAAAATATCTTAGCCGTCTGATTCAATCCGAATTTATATGATATTGATAATCATTATCATTTAATTGGATAAATAGAGTTTAAACCGTAAGCGTTTTTTCGTCAAGAGTTTTGCAAAAATTCATCTTCTTTTTTTTGAAAACGGAAAAATTTAAAGAACCTCCTGACATACTTCCCATCGGGAGATGTGTCAGGAGGTTGATTGCAACTGAAAATTTCTTGATCCTTGCCGTCGGGTTGGTTCAGTCTTTTTGGATTGGCAACCCTTCACGCTTGCATCTGTCGTATCCGCCGGCCATATTGACAATATGACGATCACTACTTCATGACGCAATTGAACACTGATGAAAAAAACCTTGTAAACGCTTTTACTTTTACTTCAAAATTATTTGGCCAAATAAGTAAATAGGGGATTCTCCTTATTGCGGCGTTTACTTTCGAGCCCGCTTCAGACAATTTCATTGATTCTGCCGCGTTCCGATATTCGATTTTCGGCAATTTCACGAAGCCGAAATTTCTGGATCTTGCCATTTCCGGTCATTGGCCATTCCGAAGCTTGAACGAACCAAACATGCCGGGGTACCTTGAACCGGGCCAAATACTTTTGGCAGTGTTCGATCATTTCACGCCGGGTGCAGGTAAACCCAGGCCGAAGCTCAACAAATGCCGCACCTGTTTCCTGGGTGATGCTGTCCTTCACGCCGACAACATAGGCTTGCGCCACAGCCGGATGATTGGAAATCACATCCTCCACTTCTTTAGGCGCTACGTTCTCCCCCGAAATTTTGTAAAGATCTTTACTGCGTCCCAGCATTTCGATGTAGCCGTGCTCATCGATGCGGCCAAGATCTCCGCTGCGGAACCAACCGTCTTTATCGATAACGGCAAAAGTCTCTTCAGGCTTATTATAATATCCTCTGGTGACTAGGTTGCCTCGAACGGCCAATTCACCGATTGCCCCGGGCGGCAAGTCTTCTCCAGTATCCGGATCCACTGTTTTGTACTGCACATTCGCGCCGTCGAACTCCGGAATTCCACTCGAACCGCCGGGTTTAATTCTCCCGACGCGGGTGACTACGGTTTCAATCGGATCGCCGACCTCCGTGTGCACCGTTGCGGCTGTCGCTTCCGTGCCGCCATATCCTGTGCAGATTTCCTTCAACTGAAGCACTTCAATCGCCCTTTGCCAAACCGAAACCGGTGCGGGGGCGGCAGCGCACATCAGGGCATGAAGAGAGGATAGATCAAACGTTCCGACTTCAGGATGATTCACCAAGGCGACCAACATGGAAGGGACACACAGCACATCGTTCGCCTGATGGCGTTCCATGATCTGCAAAGCCGGCAAAGGAGAAAAACCCGAGATGACAATAAGCGCGCCGCCTACGAAAGAAACGGCAAGCAGTCCCTCTACCAGCGCAAACACGTGATATAACGGCAGGGCGGTAAATATTCTTCGCCCGTCTTCGAAGGCTCTGCTCAATGCGCTCGAGTAAGCGCACCGCAAGAACATGTCGTGAGTCATCATGACACCTTTCGGCAAGCCTGTAGATCCTGAGGTATAGATAATATCCGCCACCTCGCTCGGATATTTGGATTGTTGCATACAGTCGCTCAGTTGGTCATCGGATATGCGTTTAGCCATGTCCACAAAAGACGCCCATGATAAAAACCTGTCATCTAATGGACCATCAGAATTTTGAATGCAAACGACCCGTTTGACCTTTGACAAATCATCCAGCATCTGAGCGACGTTCTTTGCGTGGAGAACGCCGCTGGCAATTTGATGCATGAACAACCAATGGCTGTCGGACTGCTCCAATAAATATTTGACTTCCTGGTCGCGAAGCATCGTATTGATCGGAACGCAGACCGCTCCAATCAACCATACCCCAAGCATCAAAAATATCGCTTCAGGCTCGCTGGCCATAATGATCGCAACGTGCTCTCTCCGACGAACCCCAAGTTCGATCAAGGCTTTTGCGTATCGCTGTCCTTCACGCCAAATCTCCTCATACGTGATCGATGCTTTTTCCGTTATCAAGAGCGGCCGTGAAGCGTAACGCTTGGCCTGATCGGCAAAGTGAGCGGACAAAGTCTGATTCGGCCAAACGGGAAACTTATTCTGCAAAGCGTTTCGACGTTCTTCCACCTGCATAGCATTCATCCTGATTCCTCCTCTTTTTAACAGCCGTAAAGCAGCTTATCCTTAAGGATCTAACCTTATTGGAGTTCGCCCAATTCCAGTTCTTCACGCTGTTTTTCGTTGAGAATGATCATTTTTGCAACGGAATTCGCTCTTCGCTGCCCGTCTTCACCGGTGATGGCGGACACCACCTCAATCAGACGGCTCGAGCGTTTGACCATACGTCCCGAGACTCTAACCGATTCACCGACAAGTATCGGTTTATGAAACGTTACTTCCAATTTAGCGGTCATCGCAACCAATCCCAGATAATACGGAATATAACCCGCCGCCTCATCCAATAAAGCCGCTGTAATTCCGCCGTGCTGCACATTGGGCCATCCCGCATAATCTTCTGTGCAGCGGTAGTCCGCCACCACTTCGTCTCCTTCCTGTCTAAATTGAATACGCAGTCCGTGCGGGTTATCCGGTCCGCAAACAAAACAATGTTTTATTCCCATCAGTTACTCCCCCTATCGATATCTCGCCCACACCAACGACGCATTTTGCCCGCCGAATCCAAAGGAGTTGCTGAGCGCAAGGCTCACTTTATGATGCCTCGCCTGATGCGGAATCACATCCGGAGGAGCGGACGTATCCGGATGATCACAATTCAGGGTAGCAGGCAGAATCCCCGAATCAAGCGCCATAATAGTGGCCAGGCTTTCCAGCGCACCGGCAGCTCCGAGCAAGTGGCCGACAGCCCCCTTGATTGAGCTTACCGGAATTTTCGCCAGGGCATCGCCGAAGACCTGATGCAGCGCCGCACCTTCCGCAGCATCGCCGGCTGGCGTAGAGGTGGCATGCGCATTAATGTAACCGATATCCGTCGGTTGAACGCCGGTATTTCTTAGGGCACGCTGCATCGCCAGAGCGGCACCCCTTCCCTCGGGATGAGGGGCGGTTTCGTGATAGGCGTCGTTCGAGGTTCCATATCCCTTGAATTCCGCATAAACCCGGGCGCCGCGGCTGACGGCCCGGTCCAGCGGTTCAAGCACCAGGAACGCCGCCCCCTCGCCCATCACCATCCCGGCACGGTCACGGTCAAATGGGCGCGACCACCGGCTGAAGTCATCCGGACCACTTTTGGCCAGCGCCCCCGCTGCATTCAATCCGGCTAACAGAGACGGAGTGAACAGGCTCTCCGAACCCCCGGCCAAAACCACATCCGCTTCTCCGCGCTTCAGCCAATAGCACGCCTCGCCGATTGAATTCGCCGAGGATGCGCAAGCAGTGGAATAGGACATGACCGTTCCTTGAATACCCCAACGGATTGCGATGGCTCCGGCCGCTGCATTAACGATCGATTTCGGGACCAGCCTAGGGCTGATTCTCGCGGAATCGCTGCCGGCCAACAGCCTGCATCCCGCCTCAAGCGTTTGCACGCCGCCGAATGACGTCCCCAAAGCAACTCCGATACGGTCGGGATCAAGATTGCCGAACGGATTTGGTTCATGGGGGCGGAATCCGGCATCCGCAAATGCCTCCGCAGCGGCAATCAGTGCCAAATGAGTATATTTGTCGGTGTCGGCAGCCAATTTTCGGGGCAAATAGTCAGTCGGATCAAAAGCCGGAACAGATGCTGCAACACGAGTCCATTTTCGGTAGCTTTCCGGTTCCGTTAACCGGACGGCCGACTCGCCGGCAATCAATTTTGACCAGAAGCCGGCCGCCCCCATTCCGAACGGAGTTGCTGCTCCGCAACCGGTAACCGCGATTCTCATTTATCAATAAGTTCCTTTCTGTTTGGAGTCGGATATCACCCTATGCTAGAGTCGTTAAACTCCCAAAATATGAAATCCTCCGTCGACATGAAGGTTCTCGCCGGTAATGCCGCGCGAAAGCGGACTTAAGAAAAACAACGTGGCATCCCCAACCTCATCCTGGCTGATATTCCGTCTGAGCGGCGCCCTGCTGGCAATGGTTGAGGACAATTCATTGAATCCGCTTACACCTTTTGCCGCAAGTGTACGGATCGGGCCTGATGAAACGGCATTGACCCGAATTGCGTATTTGCCCAAATCATCCGCCAAATATCTGACGCATGCTTCCAGCGCCGCTTTCGCCGCCCCCATGACGTTATAGTTTTTGACCACCCGAACGGAACCGAGATAAGATTGCGTGACGATGCTCCCGCCTTCCGGCATGAGTGGTTTCGCTTCCCTCGCGACGGCGACCAGGGAATACGCGCTAATACTTTGGGCAAGAAGATAGCCCTCGCGCGACGTCTCGACAAACTCCCCCTTCAGTTCCTCCTTATTGGCAAAAGCAACGGAATGCACGACCCCATCGATCCTTCCGACATGCTGACGGATTTCCGAAAAAGCCGCCCGTATGCTTTCATCGCTGGATAGATCGCACTGAACGACCAGCAAAGGGGATATGCTTGTCTCTTCCAAAAGCATTGACAAACGGTTATAGGATCGCTGTTTACGATAAGTAAAAATCAGTTTGGCGCCGGCCGCGTGCAGGGATTTGGCAATGCCCCAAGCGATGCTTCTTTCATTGGCGACACCCATCACAACGATCGTTTTTTCCGCCAACAATCCGTGTTGCATAAGGGTTCCTCCATAAATTTTAGTACCATTATAATCATTATTTCGGAGTTGGGAAATAAATTTTGTGAAAATTTCTAAATTTACTGAAATATATTTAACGGGCTATGAAACAAAAATCCTGGGGACCCCGGGATTGAAAGCTTATGATGCTTTGAGTCACGAAATCAAAAGCATGGTAATGACAGGAAACTTAAGGATGATCAACACTGCGACCAATCCGCAAAACACATAAGGCCATGCGGCTTTCCAGATGTCGTTCATCGTGATTTCATCCGGAGTGACTCCCTTAATAGTGTACAAGAGCAAGCCGACCGGCGGGGTGAGCAGCGAAATTTCCAAAATGAGCAGCATCAGGATTCCGAACCATACCGGATCGATGTTCATCGTCGTGACAATCGGCATGAATATCGGCAGCGTGATCATCATGATCGACACTTCTTCGATAAACATCCCCAATAAGAACACCACGGCCAGCATTCCAACCAGGATCCATAACGGACTAAGAGGCAAATTTGTCACCAATTGCATCAATTGCTGGGTAGCTCCGCTAAACGCCAGCACTTGGCTGAATGCGGTCGATGCCGCAACGATGATCAGGATCATGGCGGTTACCCGCATGGAGTTCATGATCGACTTTTTGATAACCCCCTTATTCATATCGCCCAAAAACCAGGCAACAAGAAACGAAATCAGCGTTCCTACGGAGGCCGCTTCCGTTGGTGTAGTCAGCCCAACAACGATAGCCCCGACCGTCAGAACAATGACCAGACCCAAGGGAAGCACATTCTTGACGGTTTCCGCCAACAGCTGTCGAAACTCAACATGCTCAACTTCATACGCGGGAGCAAGCTTCGGGTTCAACCAGCATCTGCCGATCGTGTACACGGCATACAAGCCCGCCAGCAAGAGTCCCGGCAGCAATCCGGCAATCAGCAGATTGCCGACATTGATTCCCGCCAAGCTGCCGAAAACAACGGTAAGCGTGCTGGGCGGGATCATCATCGCCAAGCTTCCGGATGCCATGATCGGACCGACAATCATCGACTTGTGGTAATTTCTGCGCTGCATTTCAGGCGTCAGCAGCGATCCGAGCATCGCCGTATTGGCAATGGTAGAGCCGCTGAGACTTGCGAATAAAGCGCCGGACACAACGCTCAGCACACTCAATCTCCCGGGGATTTTCCCGAGCCATTTGTCGATGGTGCCGATTGCCTTCAACGCCAGGCCCGAATTGAAAAGGACTTCACCCATCAGCACAAATAAAGGGACAGGCGTCAGTGTAAACGTCGCAACGGAATCGTAAATGCTTCCGATCAGCTGATTGCTGAAGTTCGGTCCAATCACAAAATACATCCCTACAATATCTACAAGCAAAAACGCGATTGCGATTGGAATGCTGCTGAGAAACGCCAGCAGCAACCCGCCGAAAAACAAAATAACGATCAGCCACCACTCCATGAGTTGCACACCTCTATCGATTATTGTCGAGTCCCGGACCCGTTAAAATGTTTGATCACGTTAAACAAAAAGCTGATTGCCATCAACAAAAATCCCAATGCAATGATCGCCAGCAGGAAGTACTTGGGGGTCGACAAAATATTGATGACGACCTCATGATCGACATAGGCTTTATAAGTGCTGTTGAATCCGTACCATGCGAGCAGCAAACTGACCAGAAAAGATAAGCTGCCGGCGAAAATCTCAATGGCAGCCTTGGCTTTGCCCTTTAATATGTGGGGCAGCGCGTCAACCCTGACATGGCTGTTTTTTCCGGCTAAGTACGGCGCGCCCAGGAAAGTGACGAACAGCAAGCTGTAGGCGCTGAGTTCGGTGGCTGCGGCTACCGCCTGGCCAAACAAATAGCGCGATATCGAAGCGCCGAAAATGACAAGCATCAGCCCCACAATAATGATGCCTCCCATCAGGGCAAGAAAGCCCGACAGGAGGTCATTGATTGAGGAGGCTTTAGCCAGCAGACGCGAAAGTGTCTTCATATCTGCCTGATCCTCCTTGAAATGATATCTTTATTGGCCCAGCGCTTGCTTGATTTTAGGACCGTTTGCCGGATCGGTTTTCATGACGGTATCCCAGACGGATTTATAAGCCATGTCGACATAAGTCTTAGCGGTATTCGCATCCAAAGTGATGACTTGAATACCCTCACCCGTAATTTTCTTGCGGTCGTCCTTGGCCAGTTGATCGAAATGCTGAGCCATGTCCTTTTCGACTTCAATGGAAGCTTGTGTAAAGATATCCTGTACATCCTTGGGCAGGCTGTTCCACTTCTCCAAATTCATCAAGCCGATGCAGTCAACTTGATAAAATCCGGGATCGATGACATATTTGGTCAGCTTATCCCAACCGAAATCGCCGATACCGTAAGCGGGCCAGCCGTAGCCTTCGACTACTTTTCTTTCCAAAGCGCTGTATACCTCGCCTGGAGTCGTTGCGACCGGCGCTGCCTTCAAAGCGGTGACAAAATCCTTATAAGCCGCCGTTACGCGAATCGGAACGCCTTTGAAATCTTCGAGGCTTTTGATCGGTTTAACCGTATAAAGGTGGAAATGCACATCGGGAGCGGACCCTCTGACGATGAATCGCGCATTGGCCTGTTTGAAAATCTCGTTCCAAAGATCAGTTACGCCCTTGTCGCGTTCTTCCTGGGGGGTAAGCTTGGACAGCTTTATTGCATTGGCTGCAGGTACCAACGAATCGGTATATCCGGCAGACAGCCATGCGATATCGATCGTACCGTCCTTCACCGCGTTGATTTGATTCATCGTAGGCACGACCTCAGGACCGCCGATATACTTGATTTGAACTTTTCCTTTGCCAAGCACGTTGACTTTTTCAATCAGAGCGAACAATCCGGCGTTGTCGGCAGTTTTTTGCGGCCATGCTGTTACCGCTTTCAAGACGATTTCTTTTGCGGCCGGGGCCTCTGCTTGCGGGCTTTGCGCCGGTTGACCGCTCTGCGCAGGCTGGGCGCTTTGCGCGGGCTGCGGGCTTTGGGATTGTTGCGCGCTTTGAGATGAACATCCAACGAGTGCAGACAGCAAGATCAAACTCAGAATGAGAAATAAAGTTTTCCTTCTCATAGAAAACGGCCTCCCTTTTGTAATTTTTCATTTGTATTCTACTTCTTAAAGCTACAAGAAACAGAGCCAAGTGTTAGCGCTTCCATATGCGGGTTCAGAATTAGGATCCATCGCCTCCCATTCTCGATCAAACTGTTTATTCCCTATAAAATTTGTCGTTACAGCTTTTCTATCATCACGTTGACGACTGCCGAACGTCCGTCTTTGACATGATCAAGCGCTGTCATCAAGGCCGGCTTTAATTGTTTCGGGTCTGTTACTTTTACTGCAAAGGCATCGCCCGCAGCTTCGGCAATACGCTCCAAACTGGAGTTAGTAGGAAATTCAACGTGAAAATCGGAATTCCTCTTTGCGGCGCCGTCCGGATGCACAGCCAGCGTGGAAAGCTTCGGGGACTTCCAACCGCCATTGTTATAAATTACAGTCAGGAATGGCGTTTTATACTTCTCCGCGACCAATTGAACCGCCGAAGGTACGCTGAATACAAAGGAGCCGTCCCCTGTCAAAGCCACGACCGTTCGATCCGGATGGGCCAGCTTCACGCCGATTGCCGCACCGCCGTGCCACCCCAAAGAGCTTGCTCCGCTGCCGAATAACGTGCCCGGTTCAGTCCGTCGGAGATGCTTCCATACCACACTGTAATTGGATATGGTTTCATTGACAATGATCGTGTCCTTGTCAATAACCTCTCTGATCGTCCTTGACAAGAATTCGGGAGTAATCACGCCGTCAGCAGTCGGCTGTTCCTTGCTTTCCCATTGCTTGCGGATATTGGCGGCGTCGACCGTGACCTGCTTGCGGCGGCGCTCGATCTCATCGGCATCCCATGCAAGCGAATCTAGCTCGGCTTGAATTTGCCGCAAAGCAACGCACGCATCCGCGCGGAAAGCGATTTCCTCCGTATAGTACCAAAGCGGAATCGATTCCTTGAGCGGATCGGAATCAATCCAATACAACCTGCCGTTAGCGGCTCTCCTGGATTTTTGCGGCATCCAGGGAATATCGCAGTCCAGCACGACGACGACATCGGCTTTTTCCAAATACGGATTGACATTGACGAAATCTTCGAAACCCAAATGCATGGGGTGGTCGGACGGAAAATTCATGTAATAAGGGCCCGCTTCCATTACGGGAATGGCCAACCGCTCGCTCAAAGCCACAAGCTCACGGACGGCCTCATGGTTTCTTCCTAAATAACTGGTAATCATTAACGGGAATTTCGCTTGAGCCAGCGCGGAAGCGATTTCACCGGCGTGCTGCGGAGCCAATCCCGAGGGCCTGATCGGTTCCAGCACCCGCGAGGTTTCGCTTTCGGAAGCAATCGGCCGCTCCAGCATCTCGCGCGGAGACATTACATATACCGGGCCGCGAGGCTCCGAGTTGGCAATTTGCAGCGCTCTTTTGACGATCAGATCAATATTGTCGCCCGCATGCAAATCATGATCCCATTTAACATATTCCCGAACGATTCCGCGCTGGTCAAACACATCCTGAAGATAATGGATGAATTCATTGCGGCTGCCCGGCAATTCTCCGTCCAAGGTAACGGGAGAAGCGCCTGAAAAAATAAACACAGGAATCCTTCCGCGCATTGCATTATGAACGGCGCCCCCTAAATTCTGCGTGCCCACATCCACGTGGACCAATACGGCCTGCAGCCTTCCCGTGGCTTGCGTAAAACCGTGTGCGGCGCTTAATGCAACCATTTCATGAGGACAAACGACAACTTGCGGCAGCTTCTCGCCGCGTGCGCGATACTTGGCCCAAGTCTCGATGATCGCTGGGTGATCGCTCCCCAAATTAGCAAATATGTACTCGACACCGGCATCTTGCAGCGTCTGAAACAATAAATCGGAAGCAGTGAATGTACCTTCACCGGTATGTTCCGGTTGAGTCTTCATAGGTAACACCCTTTCTAAGCTAAATGAACGGTAGAAAGACGACTATTCCTGCAGGATAGCAAACTGAATAGTTCGAAAATTAAAAGTTTACATTATGATCGATCTTGATTTGTAGTATAATATCGGAAAAACCACTGTTCAATACTGTTGTATCTATCGTAATCATAGACCAGATCTATTAGCGGGGTGATACTTGTGGAATTCAGGCTATTGAAGTATTTCATCGAGGTATGCGAGGAATTGCACTTCACCAGAGCTGCGGAAAAATTAGGAATCAGCCAACCGACGCTCAGCCATCAAATTCACCTGCTGGAAGATATAATGAACACGAAATTATTCCAAAGATCCGGAAAAAAGGTCTATATCACCCAAGCGGGCAAGATTTTGCTGGAGCACAGCAAACGCATCTTCTATGAATTTGAGCAGGCCCATGCGGAAATCAAAGAATTGCAAGGGCTTTCACGGGGAAGACTCGCTGTCGGGTGTTCCGGCAATCATATATTAACCTCATCCGTCATGAAATTTCATGAGCAGTACCCAGGCATCGAAATCTCGATTATGGACTTGAGCACGGAGGAGACCATTGACAAGCTGTTCAACAATCAACTGGATATCGGCGTGATTTTCCTGACCAAGGAAGATGAACGTTTGGAGTTCATCCCCCTGTTTAAAGAAGAATTTCTGCTTGTCGTCTCCACCGAACACGAGCTTGCGGGATTGGATTCCATTCCGTTTGACGGGCTGCGGTCCATTCCTCTCGCATTAATACCCGACAAATTTTTGATTCGCCAATTTATAGATCAGTACTGCAATGAAATCGGCATAAAGCTGTCGGTCAAGCTTGAGCTGTCGAGCCTCGAATCGCTCCGCCATATGGTCAACGTCAACACGGTGGCCACCATTTTGACCAAATCCTATTTATCGAATTTGAAAGATCCGACCATCAAGTCCATATCAATAGTCGATCCGATCCCCCAAAAGACGGTTGGATTGGTATATCGGAAGGATGCTTTCATCGATTCCACGATGAAAATGTTCGTCAAGCACTTGGTTGAACATTTTGAAACCTATGATTGCCAGTACATTTGAAAAAAACTGATCAAGGATTGAACGGAATAAGGAAATAATAGGAGACACCCCCGTTTTCATTGCGGATCGAAACCTGCGATTGGTGAAGATCGGCAATCCGTTTGACGATCGCCAGACCTAAGCCGAACTGCCCGTTCTTGCCTTTCGTGAAGGGCTGAAACAGCGAATCCTGATCCTGTTCAGGGATGGACGGGCCATCGTTCCATATGCGCAATTCCAGCTTTGTTCCCGAGCCGGTCTGCCGCATTTCCATTGAGATGCGAATAGCCTTCGCTGCATAGCGTATTTGATTATCCAGCACGTTTTCCAGCGCGATGCTCCACTGCTCCGGATCCCCCCGCATATCCGCGTAAATCAGGTTCAATTTCCAGTCCAATTCTTTTCTTCGCCATTTCAAGCGTTCGACCGCTTGTTCGATCAGCGTTTGCCACTGGAATTTCTCGCGTTTGGATCCGTGCTCATCCATATAATCCAATTTCGTCAAATATAATAAATCATGTATCCTTTTTTCCAATCGCTGCGCTTCCTCATCAATGACCTTGACCGAACCCGGCAAATCGCCCTTCGGAAAAATGCCGTCCCCAATCGCTTCGGCATAGCTGCGGATCACCATCACCGGGGTTTTCAATTCATGCGAAATATGCTGCAAAAAGGTTTGCTGCGCTTCATCCTGCTGAACCAGCTTCTCCCTCATCCATTCGATCGAAGAAACCAACTGTCCGATTTCATCCGTTCGGTCGGTAACGACAGGCTCATGCCAATCCCGGTTGGCAATGCGCTTTACGCGTTTGCCGATTTGCACGATCGGCTTGGATACGGAGCGAATCAGCCAGAATGAAGGAATCCAGCTGATGAATAAAATAATCAACAGCAAGGATAGCATTTTTTTGTACAGCTCCTGAACCAGCTGCTTCTGATAGGTATCCCACATGTACGAAAACAAATAAGCTTGCTGGCCGCGCACGTCGACTTTGCTGATCACATAAAAAAGGCTTTCATCTCTGATACGACTGACATATTGCTGTGTATCCGCTTGCTGGCTGAACGCCTGGTTCTGAACCGTCTGGATGAATTGCGGGGGCAAATCGTTCCTCGGAAATATTCTCCCATTCTGCAAAATGATCATGTGCTCCACGGTTCGGATATTTTGACGTTCCTGACCTCTTTCGACCGGATCCTGCATCGGCGCGTTCAACCCTCTGGAAATAAAGGCGCGCTGCGCGTCTTCAATGGTCAAATAGATTTGATTGGTAAAAAAAACTCTCAATGTGGTAGGCACAAAAAGAATGATCATGTTCCCTGGAAAATGCTTGTCCTTGGTTCCTCGCGAATAAAAGCAGGATGTCGAACTCCTTGGAGGTCAGTTCGATCATTCGCTCCGATTCATATACGGTTCGTTTTTTCTCATCCAGCGCATACGGCAATAAATTGAACCTCTCGGATTCTGTCCCATTCGTCCGTTCCTCATAAATCCGTTTCAACAGCTTCCGGGTTCGGATCACTAGCTCCCGCGGCAGAAAAGGCTTGGCCAGATAATCATCGCTACCCATCTCCAAGCCGATAATGCGGTCGAGATCCGCGTCTCTGGCAGAAATAAAAACAACCGGAATCTGCGGCGAATGCGCCTTGATCTCGCGAATCAGCTGAAACCCGTCAATATCCGGAAGCATGATATCCAAAATCCACAAATGCGGCGGATCCGCAATCGCCGCCCGCGCTTCTTCTCCCGTCAGAAACGAACGAACCTGCCAGCCTTCCTTTTGCAAATAAGAAGTGAGCACCTGGTTTAAATTGAATTCATCTTCAACCAAATAGATCTGAAATGTCACCTTGTCCACTCCCTGGCGAAAATGCATTATGTAATAAAGATAAAAAAAAGAGCGTTGGGATGCAATACGCTCTTTTCGGGAAGCTTCAATCCGTTATTGCTTCAGTTGATTTAACTGCTCTGTCAGTTTTTGATTCTGCTGTTTTAGGTGGTCCAGCATTTTCGGAAGCACCGTCTTGACGGCATCGGTATTATTGGAATCGAGCAGCGTTTGGATGGCTTGGTTAAACTGATCATGCAAAGCTTTGTCCGCCTGCATTTGATCCTTCATGCTTGCTTTCGAGTCATTCAGGCCCGCTTTTCCGGCATCTCTCGACTGCTTCATCTGCTCCATCGCCTGCTCTTTCGTGATCTCTCCGCTATCGATTTTTTTCTTTAAATCCTGCATTTGCTGCTGCATCTGTTGCCGGTTCTGCTGGAACTCCGCTTTTTTGGCGTCCTTCAGCGTTTTGATTTGATCCATGATCGATTTTTGTTCGCTGAAGGCCACTTTCCAATCATTCAATTGATCCGGGGTATATTTTTCGGCCAAAAGAAGCATGTACTCTTGGTGATTGACGTCCATTCCGCCCCGTCCTTGCTCTCCTCGCTGCGTCTGATGGCCTTGGAATCCCCTGCCCTTTCCGAACTTCCCGGCAAAGTGATGACCTTGAGCTAGTCCTTGGTCCTGCGCTGCTGTCGAGCTGTTCGCGTCCGACGCCGCGAAAGCTGCGCCGGGAATCGCCACCATCAACGCCAACGTTGCGGGAATCCATATTTTTTTCCAATTCTTCATTCCTCTTTCCTCGCTTTCGATTTCTTTATTTTTACAATTCAAATTATAGCCCAAGATTGTCGTGCAATTATCAAGCAATTATGGGAAATTGTCAAAAGAAACAAAAATCCCGGAGCGCAGGGTGCTTCGGGTCAAATCCATTCGTTTCATTGTTTTATTTATTCAGCATTTCCTTTGCCTTTTCGTTCGCCATGTACGCTCCGTCATGCTCTGCAACAAGTCCGATGCTCAGCATCTCGCGCAGGCTGCTCCGGATTTTGAAAAGCGGTGTCTGGATTTGCTTGGAAATTTGCTCCGCTGTTTTTTCCTGATCTGCAATAGAACCGAGCAGCGCTCTGGCCGATTCGGTCAGCTGTCCGTTTGCATTCACACAAGCCATATCCGTTCACCTATTCCAATGTTTTTTTGCAGAGGTACCAATCAATACATTCTATATTCTTTTCTTTAACTCGTTCGGCTGCCCCTTCCTGAGTGCCCGGCGGAGGCACGATCACCTTGTCTCCCGGACGCCAGTTGGCCGGAGTCGCCACACCGTGATGATCCGTGGTTTGCAGCGATTGAATCAAACGAAGAATTTCATCCATGTTGCGTCCGGCCGACATCGGATAGTAAATGATTGCACGGATGATCTGCTTGTCATCGATCACAAATACCGTGCGGACCGTTTCAGTCTTGCTCTCCGCCGGCATCATCATCCCATATTTGAGAGCCACGTCCTTGTTGAGATCGGCGATGATCGGAAACTCAATTTTAACGCCCATTTTTTCTTCGATGTTTCTGACCCAAGCAATATGCGAATAGACGCTGTCGATACTCAGTCCCAGCAACTCGGTGTTCAGCTCCCGCAATTTCGGAAATATGGCTTGAAACGCCATAAATTCGGTTGTGCACACCGGAGTGAAATCAGCGGGATGGGAAAACAGCACCAGCCAAGAGCCTTTATAATCCTCCAGACGTATCGTTCCATGCGTGGTCGGAGCCTCGAACGAGGGAGCCGGTGAACCTATTCTGGGCAGTGAATGTACCGTTGCGGAAGGTGATTGTTCTTCATAAGTATTCATTTTTTTCCTCCTTGTTTGAATAATGTCGTATGGATGGAATCCGGTTCCTGTTTCTCAGCATATCCATACATACAATTTCAGTGAAATTTTTCATACTTGAGTATTTTTTCACTGTTTCAAGCAGTTATTCAATAAGTTGGCAGCGAATGAATTGTCGATTTTTGGATAAATTATGTTAGAAGAGCATCGGCAAAGGGTGAGCAAGGAAAATGGTTTACAAAAACAAATTCAAACGCGCCAAACAACTGCGTCCGGCAACTAATCATATTGAAGATATTCCCGACCGTGCACTGAAAGACTCGATCGACGCCAATCAGCACGAGCTTGAATCTATCTTATCCAAATGCGCCGATCTGAAAATGAGGAAAATCAAAATTTTTGGCGCGGCTTCTTGCTTGCTCGCCTATTTCGAGGAAATGGTTGACGGCAAGCATCTGGATAACGCGCTGCTGCGGACGCTGATGGTCCCAAGACCTATTGAATCGGTTTCAGCCGCTCAAATCGCCGAAACCTTGCAGGAAGAATTCGTTTCCATAGCGGCAACCAAAGTCATCGAAACGCTTCAAGAGGCTGTACTGCACATCCTCAAAGGGGATACGCTGCTGTTCCTCGAAGGTTCCGCACAATCCCTTGCCGTCAGTATCAAGAACCCGAAAGACCGCGGACTGGAAGAACCAAACACGGAATCTCTGATTCGCGGTCCGCGCGTCGGATTCATCGAGAACCCCCAAACGAATATGTCATTAATCCGCCAGCGGATCCGGTCGCCTCTGCTCAAGATGGAAAAATTCACCGTCGGCTCAATGACCAAAACAGAGGTGATCATCTCTTATCTTGAAAAAACAGCGCCTGAAGCGATCGTCCGTGAGGTCAAGGATCGCATCTCGAAAATTGAGATGGAGAGCGTCCTGGAGTCCGGTTACATTGAAGAAATGATCCGTGACGCCCGGTATTCCCCATTTCCGATCATGCAAATGACGGAGCGTCCGGACTCCGTAGCCGCATCCTTAATCGAAGGCAAGGTGGCCATTATGATCCAAGGAACTCCAATGGTCCTGATTGTGCCGATGACGTTCTGGTCCGCATTTCAAACCGTGGAGGATTTCTATACGAATTATATCTTTTCTTCGGTGCTTCGCTGGTTAAGATATTTGTTTGCTTTTATCGCACTGGTTCTTCCCGCATTTTATATCGCCGTATCGACCTATCATCAGGAAATGATACCAACGAGCTTGGCTTTGAGCATTGCCTCGTCGCGCGAGCTGGTTCCTTTCCCCACATGGATGGAAATGTTCATTATGGAAATCACCTTTGAGGCGCTCCGCGAAGCGGGGATTCGCCTGCCCCGTCCGGTCGGGCAGACGGTAAGCATCGTGGGCGCGCTGGTCATTGGAGAAGCAGCGGTTCAAGCGGGAATCATCTCCGCGCCGATCGTCATTATCGTCTCTATGACGGGGATCGCTTCTTTTCTTATTCCGAATACGAACATGAGCTTAACCTTTCGCTTATTGCGCTTTCCAATGATGTTTTTCTCGGGTATGCTGGGACTTTACGGACTTGGAGCCTCCTTGATCGCCATGTTGATTCATATGGGGAACCTCCGCTCTTTCGGCGTCCCCTATTTAACTCCGGTCGCTCCGTTCGACCCCTCCGGATTGCGGGATGTGCTGGTCCGGGCTCCCTGGTGGACCATGCGCGCTCGTCCGAATTACAATCTCGGTTCAAATGCACTCAACGAATCGAAAACGAACGGGAGCGGAGCTGTATCGGAGTCGGATAATGCCGGCGGCATGTCAGCGAAGCCGGAGCAAGGGGACATAATGAAATGAGATGGATCAAACTCATCCTTCTGTTCTGCTTTCTCAATCTGTCGACCGGCTGCTGGGATCTTGTGGAAATCGACGACCAGGCGCTGGTTATGGCCAGCGGCCTCGATTATGCGGAGAATAATCAAGTTGAAGTCACCCTGCAGTTCGCTCTCCCTGCGGGGATCGCCACCACGCAAGGAGGCGTCGGAAAAACGGTGATGGCCATCACAGAAAAAGGCAAGGACGGTTTAGCGGCTCTGCAAAAGATACAGGAGCAGCTGCCGCGCAAAATCTTCCTCGGACACCGCTCAATCGTGGTGATCGGCGAAAAATATGCGCGGCATGGCATCGAACAGGTGCTGGACGAATTTATGCGGTCTCCCTACAGCCGGTCAAACACTTACATTCTGACCGCGCATGGAACCACTGCCAAGGAATTGCTGCAAACGCCTTTTTTGTATGAGCAAATTCCCGCGATCGGACTCAAAAAAAACCAGCTGGGAGGTTTCAGCCTATCCATCAAGCTGCCCGAATTTTTGAATGCCATTGCTTCATATGGACGGTCGCCCATTACCGGGGCAGTGCGCTTGATTGACAATACGAGCGAAGGCAAGCTTTTTCGAATCGATGAAGTCGCCGTATACCGGGAAAACAAGCTTTCCGGTTTCCTCGCGCAGCGAGAAGCCAACAGTTTGTTCTGGCTGCCGAATGGACCTAAGCATAACGATATGACGATTAAAGTCAAAGAAAAGACCGCGTTTCAAAAAGGAACCATCACCTGTCAAATTTTGCGTCCAAGCGCAAAAATTCATGCTGATATAAAGAAGGGCAAACCTTCGTTTACCTTCGATCTCAAAGTATCGGGGCGAGTGATGGAGAATGATTCGAATCTGGACCTTTCAAGCGTTTCGAATTTGAAACTGGTGGAGAACAAGTTTTCCGAACATATCGAACAATTATCGAGAAGAACCATTCAGCAGCTGCAGCAAAAATTAAAAACCGATGCATTGGGTTTTGGAGAGGTCCTTCACAGAGAACACCCTTATTACTGGAAAAAAATTAAAGAACAATGGGAACAGGATCTATACCCGAATGTTCCCGTCGCTGTAAAGGTTGACGTGAACATTGAACGCATCGGAAGAACCCAGGGGCCGGCCCATTTAAAGCAAAAGGATATTCTTAAATAAGACACTGAGGATGGTTCATTGTGAAAGTTTCGGGCAATCAAATTTTCTGGATGATCACCATTATGGAAACGGGAATGACCATATTGATGACGCTGACCCCCGCGATTCAGGCGGCTGGGCAGGATGCTTGGATGTCGATTATCCTTGCCGATTCGATCGCATTATTCATCGCTTGGATCACAACCAGACTGGGGCTTTTGTACCCGGAACAGAGCCTGATTCAAACCAGCCAGACGATTCTGGGCAAATGGCCCGGCAAAATCATCATGCTCGTGTACTTTCTTCAATGGTATACCATTATGCCGGTCGTTCTCAGGCAATTTACCGATGTGCTCCAAACCCAGAGCCTGCCGTGGACTCCCAAAATCGTCATCATCCTCGTTATGGTAAGCTTGATCATATACGCTACGTATTCCGGCGGCATCGAGAGCATAGGGCGGACCAGCGAGGTGCTGGGCCCCATAACCCTCGCATTGGTCATGCTTGTTTTGCTCGCCAGCGTCAACAACATCCGTTGGACAAACCTGCTGCCCGTCTATGCGGACAGCGGGCTGCCGGCCATCGGCAAAGGCGCGCTTCCCCCGGCCTCCTATCTTGGACACGCGGTGGAGTTCGCGATGCTGGTCGCCTTGATTAACGACCCGCGTAAAGGAGCCAAATCCGCCATTTGGGCCGTTATCGTCGCGAGTATATTCACGCTTCTCACAATACTCATGATCATCCTCACCCTCGGTCCCAACCTTACATCAACTACATGGTACGATTTTTTCGAAATGACCAAAAGAATATCCCTGTTCGGGTTTATTGAAAATTTGGATGCCCTTGTTATGACTTTCTGGGTGGCTGCCGTATTCATCAAGCTGGCTGTCTACTTTTTTATTACCTGCTATGGTACCGCCCAATGGCTGAATGTCCGCAACTGGAAAACAATCATCTGGTTTGCGGCTCCGCTCGTGGCGATCCTTTCGCTTATCCCCCGGAATGTTACGGAAAGCACTGCGTTGTATCTGAACAATTACTGGGTCCCTGTAGTGCTTCCGGTCAATATGATCGGCATTCCCCTCATGCTGTTGATCATCGGAACGGTCAGAAAGAAGCGGCAGAACCGAAAGCCAAATTGAAGCCGGTAATTTTTCGTTACCAAATAAGAACTTATAAATTTGCATCATTGAATTGGCCTCGAAAGAGGTTTATTTATCTTTGCAAAGCCTTGACATCGCTCACGATTTTATCGTAATCGGGCTTAAGTCCGTCATATTTCATCACGATCGTTGCCGTCTGGTCGATCAGGAAAAAGCTCGTTCCGTGAATGACCTGGTCCGATGCCGTATCCTTCTGCACGGCTGTCTTAAAGGTAACTTGGGCAAATGCCTGGATTTTTTCATCGGTATATCCGGTGAGCAGATGCCAATTGTCCTGATTTGCGCCGAATTTGCCGACATAGCTCTTGAGCGCTTGCGGAGTATCCGTTCCCGGATCGACGCTGAACGAGACAATCTCGGCTTTTACCCCGGCTTCCTTCAATTTCTGCTGCAGCTTGGTCATATTGGCGGTCATCGGGGGACAGACCGAGGTGCAGTGCGTATAAACAAAATCGGAAATCCAAACCTTATTCTTCAGGTCGGCCAATCCGAACGATTGACCGTTTTGATCGGTAAATGCGAAGTCCTCCACAGGCCAATTCAGATCATGCGGCTTTCCGCTGCAGGCCGAAAGGATGGCCGACGATATTAAGATAAGCAGCATACCCAGGATTCCTTTGTTGAAGAGACGATGTTTGTTCAAATGCAAGCACCTCATCCTTTCGTGATTTCGATTATTTCAAGGAAGCCAGCCACTCCGCCAACTTCTCTATTTCATCCTGTTTCAAAATTTTATGGAAAGCGGGCATGCCTCCCTTGCCATTCCCGATCACAGCGCTAATTTTCGTCCGGTCCAGGCTTGATCCGATATGCTGGAGATTGGGTCCGACCATTCCGCTCATGTCGGCAGCATGGCAGGAAATGCAATGCTGCTTGTATAAGTCCGCGGCCTCCTGCCAATGCGTGTCATCCAGGACATTCGGTTGGGATGCGGCTTGGGAGCCGCTTGAACAGGCCGTCAATATTCCGAATAATAGAAATGAGGCTACGAGCCCTGCTGCCGTTTTTTTCAAGATTAGACAACCTCCATCAAGCTTCGGCCGCGAGTCTGTTCTGTTCCTGTCAAAACCATTCGCTCGGCCGCCATATAGGAAAATTTATGAAGTATAATCATGGCCGCTCCCCCTATTCCTTGGTCCATAGCCGGGGACCACGGCCGGAATTTCAGCAAGCTGTCCAGGCTTACCGTTTGCGGGAAGCACAGGCCGATGGCCTTTAATTGAAAATACGAGTTTGTAAATACATCATAGTGCACAAAAGGGAACATCAGCAAAATGCAAGCCGGCATCAATATCATGCTGTTTGCATGAACAAAACGCTTTCTGCCGCGGCTTTGCAAACGCCCGCTCAATACCGGACTGACGACCGGCCACCATACGCTTAATGAGGCAATCTGCAGGATAACGTGGTATCCGATATGCAAGCCTTCGTTCGTCATGACCGTATCCATCACGGGCGGAACATGATAAAGAATAAACAAGCCGTTAAACAGCGCGAGTACCGCTGCCGGATGTGCCAGCATACGCCACGCCCGATGAAACGGCACATATCTCCACAGCCATTCAAGCATCTCGGCTGAAAATCCGAGAATCAACAGCGGGGGAGCAAAGAAATAAAGCAGGCTCATCTGCACCATATGCAGACTGAAAAACACATGAGCAAGGAAATACAGCGGACTTCCCCAGCTTATATAAAACAGTCCCATTCCCAGAAGAAAGGAAAGCATGCGCCTGACGGATATGAAATTGCCGCTGAGTTTTCGCGCGATTGCGGCAAGCAGCAAATATCCGATTGACAAAAGCAGCTGCACAGCCGCGAGCTTCAGATTCCAAGATGCGCCCGACTGGCTCATGAACTCCGGCAGAGACATCTAGGAAATCCCCCTTCATTTCTGAGTTACGGTCAACTCTTTTCTGGGCATGTTATGCATACCCCTCGCTGTGACATGCGAAACCACGTAATAGCTTCCCGGGGCGTCGAAGGTTTTTTGGATCGAATAAACTCCCTTTCCTTGGAGCTTCCCTTTGATTAACTCATGCTTGTCGTCAGGCCGTGTTTTATTCCAAATCTCGAACTCGACTTCATCCGCGTCGTCGACATATTCCGAACCCTGTGTGACCCAGGCCTCAATCGTTACCGGCTTGCCGGGCTCAATCCCCGTCTCCGGTTCCGTATGGATTTTCACATCAATAATTTGCGGAATTTCTTCTTTATTGTCCGGTTGGTTAGAAGCGCATGCGCTGAACAGCAAGTTGAACAAGCTCAAAAGCAGCACTGCAAAAATTTTCTTCATTGCTTGCTACATTCCTTCCTGTCTGATTACTGCTCCATCGTGCAGCAGCCGTGTTGATCCCCGTTCATTCTTTGAAATATCGCCTCCATCGCCTCGGTAAAAGAATAGATTTTCCCTCCGAATCCTTGGGCGAATTTCTCGGCATTCGTTTTGTGTTCAAAAGCGAGCACCTGAGGCTGACAACAGCCCATATTCAACGAAGTGTCCATGACAAACCATGCGGTTGCCGCGCTTATCGTCGTCTGCAGCAAAAAATCCGAGCATAGCGCCTGCAGAACCTCTTTCCCCAGTTGGCGGTGGCGAAGCAGACCGCAGTGCGCGCAGCAGGCTGTTTCAATCCGGTGGCTCTGGAGAATGAGGCGGTAAGCCGTCCTTTGATTAACGGTTCGATGGCAGTAAACGCAATCCTGCTGGTTGATTCCGGGCTCCGCTTGCTCCCGGGTCAGCGAAATCCCCCCGAATGTTTTCGTTACCAGCCCTTCCTCGATCAATGGCTTGATATCCCGGTGAACGGTCATTTCGGAAACGCCGAGCTTATCGCTAAGCTCCGAAATCCTCATGTTTTTTTCAGAACGGATCAGCTCAATAATCCGGTTTCTTCGTTCCATCGGCAGCATCACAACCAACTCCTTTCGATTTTATAGCTATGTTGTTCCATCACAAATTATAACGCTTTCTAACAAAAAGATTATCATAACAAACGCGGAACGCACAAATCATTTTGTTAGGATTATGTGAAATATAAAAAAAATATTGAAAAATAGAATGATCTGCACATAAACTAAAGTTAGAATGTGTTTTAATTTGTTATATTATCACATATAATAATCACAATTTAACTTTTCTAACATTATTCATTATTTAAGAAAGAGGGTAAGAGTATGGATGAAGTCCAAACGATCCAAACAAACATCCTGATTGTCGATGCCGAAGAGCGGTTTCGCCGGTTATTGCGAAAACACCTGGAAAAGGAAGACTTCATGATCGATGAAGCCGCTGACGGGAAAACCGCTTTGAGCAAGGCCGAACAAATCAACTATGATATGATTGTGCTTGATACCCTGCTTCCGGATTTAAGCGGCATCGACGTTTGCGAAAAATTGCGGCGGATCAAATCCACGCCTGTCATTATGCTGACCGCTCAAGGTGAGGAGGACGACCGATTGCGCGGGTTTCAAGCGGGCGCGGATGACTATGTCGTCAAGCCGTTCAGCCCCCGCGAAATGATATATCGCGTGAAAGCCGTGCTGAAACGCTGCAAAACCACACGTCACCTGCCGATGGCAGCATGCCGTGCGCAAATCCGCATACACTTTCCGAACCTCGTCATCGACCATGATGCGCATCGGGTCACTGTTGATGGGAGAGAGGTTTATTTAACTCCAACAGAATATGATTTGCTGTATTTTCTGGCTTCAAATCCCAATAGAGTCTTCTCCAGGCACGATCTGTTGAAGCATGTTTGGGAATACGCTGATATCAAGGACTCGCGAACGGTCGATACGCATATCAAAAAATTGCGGGAGAAACTAAACGGGGCTTCCACTGAGGCGTCAACAATGATCTCCACCATTTGGGGAACGGGGTATCTGCTAAGAAACGATTCAGCCTGAATGTTTCGTATGTTTGGGCGAATCCTGGAAATCCTAAACCCTACATACAAATAACTTACGAAAGGATGGCTGACAATGGCGACTCCAAACGGACAAAACGAAGACCGGTACGTAACCGCTGCGCTCAATTCCGAACAATTAAAGAAACTGCAAAAACTTGAGGATGAATTAGACGCCATTCTCATTGCTTACGAGCCGACAGACCATGAGACGCCAAACACCCCGACTCCTGCGGAGTCGGGGTGAAACCAATTCACAGTTTTCAAATTACGGCCGCATGATAAACTTGCAATGCCGCCTCTGCAGCTGCCCCTTGTTTCAAGGAGAATCCTTGGTCAAGCAGGCTGCTCTCCAGAGCCTCCAATACGCGCAGCACATTTTCCCTGCTGGACCCGTACCCCATAAGTCCGATTCGCCAGGCTTTTCCTTTGAACGGACCGAGCCCTCCGCCGATCTCAATTTGATGCCGGTTCAGCAGGCTTTGGCGGATCGCCATATCCTCAATTCCATCGGGTACATACACCGTCGTCAGCATCGGCAGCCGATGCTTCTCTTCCACCACCAGCTTCAGCTTCATAGCCTGCAAACCGGTTTGCAGCGCTTTGCCGTGCAGAGCATGGCGTTGAAACGAATTGTCCAAGCCTTCCTCGAGCAGAATGCGCAGCGCTTCGTGGAGTGCATAATTCATCGTGATCGGTGCCGTATGATGGTAGAAACGGTCTTCTCCCCAGTAATTGCGGATCATCGTGAGATCCAAGTACCAGCTTTGCACTTTGTGTTTGCGTTGATCGATTTTATTTAACGCCCGCTGGCCAAACGTTACCGGAGCCAAGCCCGGAGGCGCGCTTAAGCATTTTTGAGTCCCGCTGTAGGCCGCGTCAATACCGATCTGATCAACAGCAACACGCACCCCTCCAAAGGAAGTGACGGTATCGACCACAAACAGCTTGTCATGCCGATGCACCAGGTCGGCGATTTCCTGCAAGGGCTGCCATGCTCCGGTCGATGTTTCCGCGTGAACCAACGCGACCATGCTTGCATCGGGATGCTTCTTCAAGGCTTCTTCAATCTGTTCCGGAGCAAACACGTCTCCCCAAGTCTGCTGCAGGCTGATCACCTCGGCACCCGCACGTTCGGCCACATCCGCCATTCTTCCGCCGAACACTCCGTTCACGCAAATGATGACTTTGTCGCCCGGTTCGATTAAATTGACAAAAACCGTCTCCATCCCGGCGCTTCCCGTACCCGGCATCGCCAAAGTCAGCGGGTTCCCGGTTTCAAATACTTGCTGGAGCATCAGTTTCAGCTCATCCATCAGTTTGAGAAATTCCGGATCCAGATGACCCAGCAGCGGCTTGCTCATCTGCTCCAATACTGTCGGATATACTTCACTGGGACCCGGACCCAGCAGCAGTCTTTGACTCGGTTTAAAGGGGTTGCTCAATGCTGATCACTCCAATGAAATTATTGGCCAAGACGAATTTCAATGAATATAGTCTAGAACATCCGGCGCTTATAATCAATCTCATTCATCAAAAACCTGTCAAATTTCCGCAAATCGGCAGCTCATATTTCACTTTCGTCAAGGGCAAAATAAATTGGCTGTTGCATCCAAATGATGAGGAGTTGAGCGCAGGATGGCTGAAAATAAAAATATGAACCCGGCATCGGGCGAAAAAGTGGAAACCGACGGCGTGTATGCGACGGAATGGGGGCGAGAGGAACTGTTGAAACGAGGCGATTCCTTTCCTAGCGATGTCATGTTGGGAGATACGGAATGGAAGCTCGTCTCATTGCCGTCGGAAGAGCAGCAAACGAAAATAAACAATGAGCGCGGTGAAACGGAAAAGCCGCGACTCCACATAGACCGGGGAGATAAATAGTTGTAAACGTTGAAGGCCAGCCGAAATGGCTGGCTTTTGTTTTAAACTGGAGCCGACATTGAATGCGTTTGTCACACGGACGCCTGAAATCGCATTGGAGGCAGCGCGTGCCGCTGACGAGGCCTTAGCCGCTGGGATGCGGCAGGACCTCTTCACGGATTACCTGTCTCCGTCAAAGATCTGATCAATGTTGGAGGTGTCCGAACCACCTTCGGCTCCCGCGTGATGGAGCACAATACGGCCGTTGAGGACGCCCCTGTTGTCGAACGGATCCGCAGAGCCGGAGCATGTATAATCGGCAAGACAAGTGCAGGATCGATCTGGTGCAAAATGCCATCGGTGATGACCCAGTCGGGCGAAGCTCGCGGGAACTCCTCGATCCCGCTGTCGCCGAAATTTTGGATCAAGCTTTGGGTATGTCAATGAACGAATACTACGAGAAAGTATTCGCTCGCTATGCGTTCCGGGAAAAGGTCCGCAAATTCTTCGAAAACTACGACTTGCTTCTTACCCCTACTCTTCCGGTACCGGCCTTTAAGGCAGGTCAGAATATACCGGCAGAACTGCATGACCGTAATATTGTTTCTTGGGTTTACTATACATATCCGTTTAATTTGACAGGCAATCCTGCCGCTTCCGTCCCTTGCGGATTTACCAAAGACAACTTGCCGGTAGGCTTGCAAATCGTGGGCGCAACAAATCGCGAGACAGACATATTCAAAGCGGCGGCGGCCTTCGAAGAAGCACAGCCTTGGGCTGACCGGAAACCCCCGTTAATGGAATAATTTAGCGGGGTCTTGTTCCAAAGCGTTCATGCTTCATCCTTATTAATAAAATGAAAAGCCGGTCCTTTCAGCCTCTCCAATATGAAATCACGAAGCGCCGGCTCCATTCCGATTTCTTCCAGGGTTTGCCGCATACAGGAGATCCAAGCTTCCGCCTCTTTCATCCCGATGGGCACCTGCAGATGGCGGGCGCGCATCATCGGATGGCCGTAGGAAACGGTATACAGCGGAGGCCCGCCGAAAAATTGCGTCAAAAAAAGGAACTGTTTTTCCTTCACCGGATGAATATCTTCCGGAAACAGCGGCCCGATTACCGGATCCTTGATGACCTTCGGATAAAATGTTTCAACGATTGATCGGATCATTTCCTCCCCGCCCATCACTTCGTATATCGTTCTTTCAGTCTGTCTCTCCATAATGGATAATCCCACTCCCTTGGAGATTGTTCGCTTCAACTATTAAACCATGCTTTTACTGGCCGCAATGTGATTTGCATCACGGAACCTAAACGATATCGCTTGCTGCGGCAGTAAGAGTATACTATGATGAACGTATTAAAAACTTCAGACGGGAGGGGATTTTTATGGAACAGCAGAGCGATCATCTTATTGGACAATTCCCTTTATTCCGCGACCTGACTCCACCGGAGCTGGACTATGTTCATCAAATAACGGTTCCCCGCTTTGTCCCGAAGAAATCGGTGATTTTTACCGAAGGAAGCGAAAGACAAGCGGTATACTTCATTCGTGAAGGCTTGGTCAAAACCTTTAAAACGGATGCAAACGGCAATGAACAGATTGTTTCGTTCCTGAAATCCGGCGAGATGTTCCCGCATACCGGATTTTTTAATAATGAACCGTACCCGGCTACCGCGACGGCAGTGACCGATTCGCATTTGTTTGCCGTACCGATCTCTTCCTTTGAGCGCATGATCCTTCAGCATCCGGAGATGTCCGTCAAAATGATGCGCGTCATGGGCGCCAAAATTCAAGAGCTTCAGACAAGAATTCAGGAGCTGACGGGATGTGATGTTGAACAGCGCTTGTTCTCCATCTTGAACCATTTGGCGGAAAAACAAATCAAGGCGAACGGGAACACCCGGCAAATCGAGCTTCCGGTCACCCATCAGGAATTGGCCAGCGTCATCGGCACCTCCAGAGAAACCGTCAGCCGTTTGCTGAATCAACTCCGCAAGGAACAAATTTTGCAGATTTCCCGCAATGAAATCGTCATTATCGATTGGCCTTCTTTAAAAAGCAAATATTTAAAGCGGAACGCAGCAAATTTATAGGATAAGACAACGTTCGCTGCTAATATACTTCAAGAAGGAGGGGATGTATATGAGATATATGGTGCAGTATATACCTCTGAGCAAAATCAAACCCGATATTCCGGCCAACATGACACAGCGCATGAAACAGCTTCAACGTTTTTTGACGGATTGCATGCACCTGCTGATTGTTCGAAAAAACAAAAAAGACGGCAATTTTATCATTTTGAGCGGACATAACCGATATGAGCACCTGATCAAACATACCAACAAAAAATATGCGCCCTGCATTGTCGATCAAAGCAGAACCGCTGCAGCGGTCCACTCACTGTTTCACCGTTTCCGCAGCAAACGAATTCCGCTTGATGTCCCCCATATGAATCCCGACAGCATATCTCCCGCAAGCTGGGCGGTTATCCGAAGCTTTTTAAAGCAGGAGCCTCGTTTTGCGCATTTATCCCGCAGCCAGCAATTCAGTGTGCTGATTCTTGGGATTCGCTACAAAAAAACGGTGATTTCAGCGATGAGAGCCAAAATCGATAAGATTTTGGCCCGATAAGCAACTTTTGAATAAAAAAACTGGCTTTTTAAAACAATTTTTTCGGCAAAATTATTTCCACTGTTGTTCCCCTATCCAACGCACTTTCGATCCGCACCTCGCCGTTATGCTCCTGGATGATTTTAAAGCTTGTCATCAGCCCCAATCCCGTACCCTTTTCCTTGGTTGAATAAAAGTGCTCTCCAAGTCTGTGAATTCTGGATTCCGGTATTCCGCAGCCTTCGTCCGTGACTCTGATGACATGTGTTTGATTCAAGCATTCCAGTTGAACAACCACCCTGCCGCCCTTCGGCATGGACTCGATCGCATTTTTAATCAGATTGACAAAAACCTGCTTGAACAGATTCTTATCGCAAATCATGACCCCGTCCGATTCAAATCGGGTCACAATTTCTACATTCACCAAAGCAGCCTGAGAGCTTAATAAAGTAACCACTTCATTCAGAATCGTTGCCAAAGCATGTTCTTCATATTTTCTCACTTGCGGTTTGGCCAACATCATAAATTCATTAACGATTAGATTGACTCGGTCGATTTCCGTTAAAATGAAATTCCGGTACTCCATATTTTTTAGTTTTTCTAAATCCATTAATTGCAGAAAACCTTTGATGGCTGTTAAAGGATTTCTGATTTCATGACCGATTCCGGCAGCCAATTCTCCGACGACTGCAAGTTTTTCCGATCTTCGAACAGCTTGCTCGGATTTAATCCGGTCCGTAATGTCCACAACGGTGCCTGTTGTAGCCGGTTTTCCATTATAAACGGTCAGGGCTCCATGGACTTCCAGATGGGCGATGCTGCCATCTTTTTTGATGATTTGCATCTGGTAGGGCGGAGTCGAGTTATTATCTAACCTTTTACGAATAATATCGGCTACAAATTCCCGTTGTTCCGGAACAATATAGCTCAAAACTTCTGTTCCGATCATTTCATCAACCTCATAACCATATATGCGGGCGAAACACGGATTCACATATTGAAGAATCCAATTTTGGGTAATATAAACCCCGACCAACGACTCTTCCACCAGACTGCGATATTTGGATTCGGTTTCCATCAAGGCGTTTTCCATCATTGCACGTTTCGTAATGTCGCGGCAAATTGCCAAGATGAGGGCGTCTCCGTTATCTTCGGTCAATAAAGGTTTTAATCGGCATTTTAACTGGAGATAGCTTCCGTTCGCATGCCGATATCGAATCTGCAAGATGATGGGTTGACGGGTCTCAACGAGCAGCTGAAAAGCATCCTTCACAATGGGCAAATCGTCCGGATGGATATAATCGAAAACACAAGTTTGCTCGAAGGATTCGAATTCGATGCCCAAGACGCATTGATGCGAAGGTGTGGCGTTTTGAATGATCCCATTTAAATCCATGATGCTGATCAGATCGGAGGTATGTTCTGCGATTAACTGATAAAACAGTTCAATTTGCATGTGCGCACCCCGCTTGTGTTTGGCTAAAAAATTAATATTTTGCCGATATATACGAGCATCGGAATACTGACGAGCGAAAGCACGGTTGAGCTCAGAGCCGTCACTGCCCCTAACTCGTCATCGGCATGATTCATGGCCATGACAATCGGAGCGGTGGATAAAGTGGGCATGGTCACCTGAATCAGAAGGATATTCTCTATCGTCTCATTCAACGAAAGGTGCATCAAAAAAAGGTACGACGCTATCGGAAATACGACCAATTTGAGCGCAATCGGCAGCGCAAGCCTTGATGGAGAAATCTTTCTTTTTTGTTTAACGATCGACATGATCAGCATGCCGATATAGAACATGGCCAGAGGCGTTGCTGCATAGCCCACCGTATCCGCAACATCCTTGACGAAGTGCGGAGGGCTGATTTTCAAAAAAGCCATAAGGAAGCCGATCAAGATTGCTAATAAAGGCATATTGAACATGGATTTGAACGTTCTAAAACCGATGCTTCCCTTTTGCTGGATCAGCATCACTCCCAAAGACCAGAGAATCAAAGCCATGCCCGCATCAAAGACGGCGGCAAGAATCGCTCCCTTCGGTCCAAACAGGGTTGCGCATAAGGGGATGCCGATCAGCGCAGTGTTGCCCAATGCGGAAAGAAAGGCGGTTTCTCTTGCTTTGACGGTCTGTTTGAAGAATGCTTTGGCAATCCCTAAAGCCGCAAACAGGGAAATCAAATTAAAGAGGACGGAAAACACAAATGTCATTAAAATTTGCATCAGCAGTTGATTGTCGATGGACAATTGTAAAAAAGCGTGAAGAATCAGGGCGGGCACAACGACATTAATAATCAACATGATCAGAAACTTCCGGATATCTTGGCTCAGCGGAGTTTTCACCGCGATGATAAAACCGATTCCGATCAAAATGGCCATCTTCAAAATCGTTTCAAGCAACAATAAGAAATCCAAGCAGATCGACTTCCCTCACCTAAAATCAAGATGTATAACTATAATATGATAGTAAATAGCGCAAAAAAAATAAAATAGCAATTTTCTTGCATGCAGAACAAATATATTTTTTTAAAAAAATCCCGCTAGGCATATGCCTTGCGGGATTTTTCTAGCGGACATCTCTACGCCTCCAACAATTGTTCGCGCAATGCTCTTCGCAGTATTTTTCCGGACGAATTTTTGGGCAGTTCATCTATAAAGTGTATGATCTTCGGCAATTTATATTTGGCCAGGTGTGCACCGCAATAGGACTTGATTCCAGCTTCCGTCAATGCTTGATTCTTAGCTACAATGAAACAAGCGACGGCTTCGCCATAATCCGAATCGGGAATTCCGACGACTGCGGCTTCAATCACGCCGGGATGATTATACAGCACCTCTTCGATTTCTCGGGGATATACATTGTAGCCCCCTACGATAATCAAGTCCTTTTTCCGATCCACAATATAGAAATAGCCTTCTTCGTCCATTTTCGCCAAATCCCCGGTATGCAGCCATCCGTTGCGAATCGCCGCAGCGGTATTCCCCGGCATATTGTAATAGCCTTTCATGACATTGGGTCCCCTGACGATCAATTCGCCGATTTCGCCGGGCGGAAGCTCTTCTCCCAATTCATTGACAACTTTGTTGTCCACGTTCAGAATGCTTTTGCCGATGGATCCCGGTTTACGCGGACGATCCAGCGGATTGAAGCAGGTAACGGGTGAAGCCTCCGAAAGTCCGTACCCTTCGGAAATGACAACGTTAAACTTGTTTTCGAAGTTTTCCAGCAATGCCAACGGAAGCGAGGCGCCACCCGAAACGCAGAGCCGGAGTGAAGCGAGATGCTCCGGACTTCCCTCAGGAAATTGATACAGAAAATTATACATCGTCGGGACGCCTGCAAAGATGGTCGCTTCATATTCGCGAACCAAACGGAAAATTTCACCCGGGCTGAATTTCGGCACAATGATAATCGTTCCGCCGTTAATCAAGGGAGCGTTCAGCGCGACAGTCAAACAAAAAACATGAAACATGGGCAGTGTCGCAATCGTCCGGTCTTCATTGGTCATTCTCAAGTAATTTGCAGTATCTTTCGCATTGCTGTATATATTTTTGTGAGTCAGCATTGCCCCTTTGGGTTTCCCGGTGGTTCCCGATGTGTAAAGAATAACGGCCACATCTTCCTCATCAATGTTCGGAAATTCCGGAATATCCGAAATATCATCAAGCATGCTTGTAAACGTTTTCAAAAATGGGTTGTTTAATTCGTAGGAGACTTCTCGGGTATCGGTAATAACGACATGCTGGATTCGCGGCAGGGAAGGAAGCAGCTTTTCAACAAGCGGAGCCAGCGAATCCAAAGCAATCACGGTCTTCACATCGCCATTGTTGAGTATATAGCCGATCTCATCCCCGGTGAAAGCCGGATTGATCGGAATGACTGTAGCTCCCGCGCGCAGCGCCCCGTAAAGCCCGATGACAAATTCCGGACAGTTGCCGAGGAGCAAAGCGACGTGATCCCCTTTTTGTACGCCCATTTCACTGAGATGTGCGGCAAAGCTGGTAACCGCACCGTTGAATTGTTCGTAGGTTCTGGACATTCCATTGAAGATATATGCGGCTTTCTGCGGATTTTCCGACGATATCTTCGCCAGATGATCAACTACATTCATTGGTTTCCCCCCAATTTGTTTAAAATTTAAATGAGCATTCATTCATTATCAAGCATAAATATAAATATATTATACATGATTTCCTCCTCCCTGACGACTTAATCTTGCTTTCGTTTATTCAATAAAGGGTCTCTCCCCTTCATCATCAGACGAATGGGAAAGACCCTTTGCTTTGTTTTGATGCCCTTTAGGCATCGCGAGCCCAGATTATTGCTTGAGCGTTTTTACCAGCCGTTTGGCTTGGCCACTCGGGGTGTCGATCGCTTCATAGATGCGGATCGTCACCGGGAATTCCAGTTGATCGGTCTGCAGGTTGCCAAAATTGATCGTCTGGTCGCCGCTGATC
>NZ_JAYJLD010000020.1 GCF_035282765.1 Ferviditalea candida
TCTTCGTCAAATATTATCCTCAAGCGCTTCGTGCGTCAAAGATGAAAACATGCGTAAAAGCGAGAAAAACGAAGAAAACATTAATTTATTGAGGGAGGTGAAAAGGATGGCAATTACGCAGGAACGCAAACAGCAGCTTATCGAGACCTATAAAACTCATGAAGCCGATACAGGTTCTCCGGAAGTACAGATCGCTATCCTTACCGAAAACATCGTGAATCTGACAGAGCATCTTCGGGAGCACAAAAAGGATCACCATTCCCGACGGGGCTTGCTGAAAATGGTAGGTCAGCGCCGCAAGCTGTTGGCTTATCTGAAGAACAAGGATGTTAACCGGTACAGCGCTTTGATCGAAAGACTGGGTCTGAGAAGATAAGTTTACCTGCAACCATGTTGTTTGCCGTCGTTTCAAAGGATGGCGAATAACTTGGTTGTTTTATTATGTTTTCGATAGCGCGACGGGTAAAAGTGGTATTATTTGTTTTTTGAAATACAGGAAATACTACTCAATATGAAGAATTAATGGTATGGTATTTATGCATAATGCTTGTATAAACGACATGCGATTTGTGATCGAGGAGTGAGTATATGGAACAAAGAGTCGAAATGGAACTAGGTGGCAGGCCGCTGATCCTGGAAACCGGGAAACTTGCCAAGCAGGCTAATGCGGCGGTTACCGTCCGTTACGGTGAAACGGTTGTGCTCTGCACGGTAACTGCTTCTTCGGAGCCCAAAGATCTGGATTTTTTTCCTTTAACGGTTAACTATGAAGAAAGATTGTATGCGGTCGGCAAAATACCCGGGGGATTTATTAAACGGGAAGGCCGCCCGAGCCAGAAAGCGATCCTCGCCAGCCGCTTGACAGACAGGCCGATTCGCCCGCTGTTTCCGGACGGGTTCCGCAACGATGTGCAAATTGTGTCCATCGTGATGAGTGTGGATCAGGATTGTTCCCCGGAAATTTCCGCAATGATCGGAACTTCTGCGGCATTGAGCATTTCCGACATTCCGTTCAACGGACCGATCGGCGGTGTGGTCGTGGGCCGGATCAATGGTGATTTTGTCATCAATCCGACAGTGGAACAAAGCAAAGAAAGCGACATTTATTTGGTCGTAGCCGGGACCAAGGATGCGATCATGATGGTGGAGGCCGAAGCGAATGAGGTTCCCGAGGAAGTGATGCTCGAAGCGATCATGTTCGGGCATAATACCATCAAGAGCATTGTAGCCGTCCAGGAAAAGCTGGTCGAGATTGCCGGCAAGCCGAAAATGGAAGTCAAGCTCAAGGAATTGGACAAGGAAGTTGAAAGACAGGTTAACGACTATGCCGAAGCGCGCATGGTGGAAGCGATTCGCATTCCGGAAAAACATGCCCGGCAAGCAGCCATCGATGCCATCCATGCAGAAGCGATGGAGCATTTTACCCAAGTGTATGCGGAAAAACCGGAATTGCTGGGTGAAGTTAACGAGGCGTTACATAAAATTGTAAAAACTGAAGTGCGTCGTTTGATCACACACGACAAAATCAGACCGGATGGACGAGCCTTAACCGAGATTCGGCCGATTGAATGTGAAATCGGGCTGCTGCCGCGAACACACGGCTCCGGACTGTTCACGCGCGGACAAACCCAAGCCCTCAGCGTTTGTACGCTCGGAGCGCTCGGCGATGTTCAGATTCTGGACGGATTGGATCTGGAAGAATCGAAACGCTTTATGCACCATTATAATTTTCCGCCTTTCAGCGTTGGGGAAGCGCGGCCGCTGCGCGCACCGGGAAGAAGGGAAATCGGTCACGGCGCTCTCGGTGAGCGAGCTTTGGAGAAGGTTCTTCCTCCGGAATCGGAATTCCCGTACACCATTCGTCTCGTCTCCGAGGTGCTGGAATCCAACGGATCGACGTCTCAAGCCAGCATCTGCGCAAGCACAATGGCGATGATGGATGCGGGCGTGCCGATTAAAGCGCCGGTTGCAGGCGTGGCGATGGGATTGATCAAAGACGGCGAGCATGTCTCCATTCTGACGGATATTCAAGGAATGGAAGATCATTTGGGCGACATGGACTTCAAAGTGGCCGGCACTGCTCAAGGCGTCACAGCGATTCAAATGGACATCAAGATCGATGGAATCGACCGGAAAATTCTGGCCAGCGCCTTGGAACAGGCCAGAGAAGGAAGATTGTTCATCCTCAACAAAATGCTTGGAACGATCGGCGAGCCCAAGAAAGATCTGTCTCCGTATGCGCCAAAAATTATCACCATGCAGATTCATCCCGACAAGATCCGCGAGGTGATCGGGCCTGGAGGTAAAATCATCAATAAGATCATTGAAGAAACCGGCGTAAAAATCGATATCGAGCAGGATGGCAGAGTGTATATCACTTCTCCCGATGTGGCCATGAATGAAAAAGCGCGGAAATCGATCGAGAATATCGTGCGTGAAGTGGTCGTCGGCGAAACCTATCTCGGTACAGTTAAAAGAATTGAGAAATTCGGGGCGTTTGTAGAAATTTTGCCCGGCAAAGAAGGTCTTGTTCACATTTCCCAACTGTCTACGGAAAGAGTCGCGAAAGTCGAGGATGTGGTTTCCTTGGGCGACAGCATTACCGTCAAAGTGACGGAAATTGATTCCCAAGGCAGAGTCAATCTTTCACGCAAAGCCGTGCTTGCCTCCCAGGAGGCTTCCAAGCCGCAATGACATGACAATCAATTGAACGCAAGCAAGGAGATGGACGCTATGCCATTTTCTCGGCACCTTCAGGTGATGAAAATGGCATGCCGAATCGTCCTTGAAGAATTGGCATAACAACCTCACGCGGTCGCTCATCAGCGGACTGGCCTCGATAGAGTTTTTTTACCGCATCGGAAAGTTTATGTTCGCTAAAGTGTTAAAGCGAATAGACTTTCTGACCGGCATAAAAAGCTACCGCTCAAGAAGGACTCGGCGACAGCTTTGAAAAGGCTTCAATAGAAGCTTTTTTTATTTTGGTTCTATTCCCGTTACCATCATCATAAGTATTAGGACAAACTGGTACGAGGAGTAGAGCGCTGTATGCGTGCAACCAAAATTGCGATCTTCGCTGTCTTTTTTTTGTTAATCTACTGGATGCTGGGCCAGTCCCAACCTGTGGAATCCTTCATTGATTTGGTCAAGCTGCAATCGGTGAGTTCCCATAAAGGCGGCGGCCAGTATGAGCAGGTTTTTGACCGGATGCTCACGGGGAGAGACGGAAAAAGCAACCTGCTGCAGCGAATTCAAAAAAAGGCGGATGAGTTTCGGATCGCGCCGGAAAATGCCGTGATCGACCGGGTATGGAAGGCGATACCGGGCTACAACGGGCTTGAGGTGGATGTCGATAAAACGTACAAGCTGGCTATGGAGAAAAAGCTGGATGATCCGATTCCTTATGTCTTTAAAGAGATTCCTCCGGCTATCAATTTGGAGGATTTGGAGCCGAATCCGATTTACAAAGGGAATCCGAAAAAACCGATGGTCGCGATTATGATTAATGTTGCCTGGGGAAACGAATATATCCCTTCCATCCTGAAAACTCTGCGGGATGAAAATGTGCACGCCACTTTCTTTTTGGATGGAAGCTGGCTGAGCAAAAACAAAAGCATCGCGGAACAAATCATGAAAGAAGGCCATGAGCTCTCCAATCACGCCTATTCCCATAAAAACATGAGCAAGCTGAGCGATGCGGCGGCGGAAAACGAAATCTTGAAGACGGAAAAGCTGCTGAAGCAGTTGAATGTACAAAACAATTTATTTGCTCCGCCCTCTGGAGATTTCAATCAAAACACCGTGAACTTGGCTAACCGGCTTCATTTGAAAACCGTTTTATGGACAATTGACACCGTCGATTGGAAAAATCCCTCTCCCGATTGGATCATCCGCAGAATTTCCAGCCGGCTTGAGCCCGGTTCGCTGATTTTGATGCATCCGACCCGCTCTTCCAGCGCCGCGCTTCCTGCAATGATCAAAGAAATCAAAAACAGGGGGCTTGTGCTGGGAACCGTCAGTGAATTGCTTTCAACCAAGCGGGTGCCCGATATTGTGACGCCGAGAAATTTCTGATAGTATAGGGATGTGATTTTTTTACCACAGAATTTTTAAGTTTCCGCTTGAAAGGACTTTTTCTTAACATTCATAGGAGGATAATGTGTGAAGAAGGTTCAGCTTGACAACGGATTGCGAATTGTATATGAAGAAATCCCCACCATGCGTTCGGTCTCATTCGGGATTTGGGTCAAAACCGGCTCCCGCAATGAATCTCCCGAAAACAACGGGATTTCTCATTTAATTGAGCATATGCTGTTCAAAGGAACAGAAAAGTACAGTGTCCGGGAAATTGCCGAGATCTTTGACGGAATCGGCGGAAATGTCAATGCGTTTACCGCCAAGGAATATACCTGCTACTACGCTAAGGTTCTGGACCGCCATCTGCCGATCGCAGTGGATGTGCTGGCGGACATGTTCTTTCATTCGCTGCTGGATGGAGAAGAATTGCGGAAAGAAAAGAATGTGATCTTTGAAGAAATCTCCATGTACGAGGACACTCCGGACGATATGGTGCATGATTTGGTAACCCGCGCGGCGTACGGTTCTCATTCGCTTGGTTATTCCATTCTGGGCACGGAAGACATTTTGGGCGAATTGCATTCGGAAGATTTGCGAAAATATATGAAAGAGTATTATACCATAGAAAATACCGTGATTAGTGTGGCCGGCAATATCAATAACAATGTCATCGATTTGATTGACAAGCACTTCGGCTCCTATGCCAACCTCGGCATCGAGCGGTCTCAGCCGGTTCCCGAGTTTCTTGGAGGGCATATTTTTCATGCCAAGACGACGGAGCAGAACCACTTTTGCCTGTCGCTCCCGGGCTGCTCAACCGATGATGACCGGCTATACGCCATGGTGATGCTGAACAATGCGATCGGGGGGGGCATGAGCTCCCGGCTGTTTCAGGAGGTTCGGGAAAAGAGGGGGCTGGCCTATTCGATTTATTCCTATCATTCCGCTTTTATCGACAGCGGTTTATTCACAATCTATGCAGGCACCGCCCCCAAGCAAACCGAGGAAGTGCTGAAGGTCACTCTGGATGTGCTTGATGAAATCCGCCGGAACGGACTGAGCGATAAAGAACTGGCTCAGGGAAAAGAGCAGCTGAAAGGCAGCCTGATCCTCAGCCTGGAAAGCACAAGCAGCCGGATGAACCGGATTGGAAAGAATGAGCTGATTCTGGGCAAGCATTATTCGTTGGACGAAATGATCGAAAAAATCGACAGTGTCACTATGGAGGATATCCTGGAGATGACGAAGCGGATTTTTACCGAGCCGTTTTCGTTTTCCATGGTAGGTCAATCCGAAGAAGCATTAAAGAACTTTAGGAGGGATCAGCTTGTCATACAAGGTGGAAATTAAACGCATGCCGGGTTGCGAAGATATCATACTGCCGCGGCAGATGTCCTCATTGGCCAGCGGTTTTGACATTCACGCCGCGGTAGCGGAGCCCGTGGCGCTGAATCCGGGCGAGCGAACGCTGATTCCCACCGGATTCGCGCTCGCCATCCCGCAAGGATTGGAAGCTCAAGTCCGACCGCGCAGCGGACTGGCACTGAAGCACGGGATCACGGCGTTGAATTCGCCGGGAACGATTGACGCCGATTACCGAGGCGAGGTCAAAGTGCTCCTGATCAACCATGGCAGCGAACCGTTCGTCATTCAACGAAATGAGCGCATCGCCCAAATGGTCTTTCAAGTGGTTCCGGAAATTTTATTCGAACAGGTATCCGAGCTCTCCGAAACCGAACGGGGTGAGGGAGGCTTCGGCCATACCGGAAAATAGACGCGCGCATTATTCCGTTTTGTTATTTGTGCGAGGGGCTGTCCCACAGCAGAGAAATCTGTTGAGGGGCGGCTTTTTTACATGATTTGCATTGCGGGGATTCGGCGGGAGCCGCAAATTACGTGCATCTTTTCTCCGCTGTCACCAAATCTGGGCGCTCGCATAAGATATCATTGTAATTGCGTCGGAAAGGAGCGTTAGGACAGATGCTAACAGGCATTCAGGTGGCATTGGTCGGAGGTGATGCCCGGCAAATCGAAGTGATCCGAAAATTTTCAGAAATGGACGCAACGGTCACTTTGATCGGGTTTGACAACCTGCAGAGTTCATTCAGCGGTGTCACCAAGGAGGAGATGGATCCCAAGGTGTTCATGAATCTAGACGCGCTGGTTTTACCTCCGGTCGGCACGGATGACGCGGGCGGAGTGGAAACGATCTTCTCTTCCCAGTCGATTCGGCTGACAGAGGAGCATATTTCCAGTTTGCCGAAGCATGCGAAAGTCTATACCGGAATGGCAAAGCCTTATCTCATTCAGCTTTGCTCCAACGCGCAGATCGAATTGGTGGAATTATTCGATTTGGATGACGTGGCGATTTACAATTCGATACCTACGGCTGAAGGCGCGCTGATGATGGCCATTCAGAATACCGATATTACGATACACGGTTCGGAATGCATGGTGCTTGGGATGGGCAGAACGGGGAAGACGCTGGCAAGAGTGCTGAAAGGATTGGGTGCGCATGTGCGCGTCGGAGTCCGCCGGAAGGAACATTTTGCGCGGGCGTGGGAAATGGGTTTCGATCCCTTTTATATAGATCAACTGGCCTTGGAAGTTTCCAATATCGACTTGATTTTTAACACAATTCCGACTATGATAGTCACAGCACAAGTCATTGCGCAAATTCCTCCCCGGGCGATCATTATCGACCTTGCCTCCAAGCCTGGCGGAACCGATTTCAGGTTTGCCGAAAAGCGGGGCATAAAGTCGATCTTGGCGCCCGGATTGCCCGGAATCGTGGCTCCGAAAACGGCGGGTCGGATTATTGCAAACACCCTCTGCCAGTTGATATTGGAGGATACCGGTAAACGGAGGAATGCGGAATGAATTGGAATGGTAAAAATGTCGGATTTGCCTTGTCGGGATCGCACTGCACCTTTGAGGAGGTCATGCCCGAAATCGGTCGGTTCGTTAAAGCCGGGGCAAAGGTGCATCCGATTGTTTCACATTCTCTGCTGACGACCGATACCAGGTTCGGCAAAGCGGAGGATTGGCAAAAACAGTTGAAAGAAATAACGGGGAATGATATTATTTCTTCAATTGTAGAAGCGGAGCCTTTAGGGCCATCCAAACTGCTTGATATCCTGGTGATTGCTCCTTGTACGGGCAATACGACCAGCAAGCTGGCGAATGCGATGACGGAAACCCCGGTGCTGATGGCAGCGAAAGCACAGATGAGAAATCAAAGACCGGTTGTTTTGGCCATTTCCACCAACGACGGCTTGGGCTTGAATGCCGCCAATATCGCCAAGCTGCTTTCTGCCAAACATATTTACTTTGTACCTTTTGGACAGGACGCGCCGGAGAAAAAACCGAATTCTTTGGTCGCGAAAATGGATTTGATCATGGAAACCTGTGCAGCGGCCCTGGAAGGCAGACAGCTTCAACCGCTGATCATTGAAAGATACAAGTATCCGTTCACGACTTAACCGTCTCTTCGTTGAAGCCCGCGATCCGGGGCGGTTCGCACAAGAAAGGATGCGAAAACTTCCATTCACGCAGTCCGGTTGCTTGGAAGCACTTCGATAGCAGTTTTTCTTATTTTTTATTATCGGAAAAGGGGAAGATCTCCATGCAGAATCAAAAATTGTTTAATGTTGCAGTTGTCGGAGCAACCGGAGCAGTAGGCGAACAAATTATCAAATTACTGGAAGAACGCAATTTTCCGGTGAATCGGCTGAAACTGTTGGCATCCTCCAAATCCGCCGGATTGAAACTGAAATTCAAGGGTCAGGATATTATCGTCGAGGAAGCGACACCAGAAAGCTTTAAGGATGTCGATATCGCCTTATTCAGCGCAGGCGGAGCGATCAGCAAGGAGCTGGTCCCCCACGCCGTCCGAAGCGGCGCGGTCTGTATCGACAATACCAATGCGTTTCGGATGGATCCGGAAACACCGTTGATCGTCCCTGAAGTCAACATGGATAAAATTAATGAACACAAAGGCATTATCGCCAATCCCAACTGTTCGACGATTCAGATGGTGGCGGCGCTGAAGCCGTTGTATGACCGTTACGGTATCGACAGGATTATCGTATCGACCTATCAAGCCGTCTCCGGTGCCGGATCAAAGGCGATTGCGGAAACGATGAGGCAGTCGAAGGAAATCCTCGAGGGCAATGATCCTGAGCCGCAGATTCTTCCTGTGGGCTCACTGCCGGTCAAACATCAAATCGCGTTCAATGCGATTCCGCAAATCGACAAATTTGAGGATAACGGGTTTACCTTGGAAGAAATGAAAATGATCAGGGAAACCCAAAAAATCATGGGCGACGACTCTTTGAAAGTAACGGCGACCTGTGTGCGGATTCCTGTCGTTTATGGCCACTCGGAATCCGTGTACGTTGAATTGAAAAACGATTTTGAGATTGAGGATGTCAGATCGCTGTTATCCGACGCGCCAGGAGTTGTGGTCGTCGACGATCCGGCAAATCAGCGCTATCCTTTGGCAACCGATGCCGCCGGGAAATTGGATGTTTTTGTCGGACGCATTCGCAAAGACCTGTACAATAACCGCGCATTGAATATGTGGATTGTGTCCGATAATCTGCTGAAGGGTGCGGCGTGGAACGCCGTGCAAATTGCCGAATATATTGCCATTCAACAGTAAGGGCTCGCGATGAAATTAGTTCCTAGGACTTGATCAGCTTCGACGGATTTTGACATAGGGTCAGGGGGAAGAAAATTTGCCGATTCTTGTGCAAAAATTCGGAGGAACCTCCCTGTCCACGGCTCAGGCCAGAGAACATGCCATACATCATATTCAAAATGCGCTTTTGCAAGGGTACAAATTGGTTGTGACTGTTTCCGCCATGGGCAGAAAAGGGGATTCCTTCGCAACAGATACCTTATTGGATTGGATTGCGTCAAACGGGAATCAGCTTCCGGCAAGGGAAAAAGACATGCTGCTCGGCTGCGGCGAAATTATTTCCGCAGCCACCCTTTGCAGCCTGCTGAATGCTCGTTCCATACCATCTGTCGTTTTAAGCGGGGGACAGGCGGGCATCCTGACGAACGATCAGTTCGGAAATGCCCATATTATTTCCGTTCAGCCCGATCGAATATTGGAGTTCCTGCAGAAGGACCTGGTGGTGATCGTTGCCGGCTTTCAAGGGAGAACCGCGCAAGGTGACCTCACGACCTTGGGCAGAGGGGGAAGCGATACGACCGCAACTGCCCTGGGAGCGGCGTTGAAAGCCGAATATGTAGACATCTTCACCGATGTCAACGGTATATTGACGGCAGACCCGCGAATTGTAGAGGAAGCAAAACCTCTGTTTGAAGTGACATACGGTGAAATATGCAACATGGCCTATCATGGAGCCAAGGTGATTCATCCCAGAGCGGTTGAAATTGCCATGCAGGCCGGGATTCCGATTCGCGTCCGCTCTACGTTCTCAGATGACGAAGGGACGCTGGTGACAAGCGCCGATAATATCAAGCGGCAGCATCCGCGAATCCTCGACAAGTTTGTAACCGGGATTGCGTATGTGTCGGATGTTTCGCAAATCCGTCTCTTTTCTGCAGCAGGACAATATGATCTGCATCTTAAAGTATTTAAGGCGATGGCTGAAAATCAAATCAGCGTTGATTTTATCAATGTGAATCCTTCGGGGATTGTGTATACGGTGTTCGACACCGAAGCCGAAAGAGCTGCACGGATTCTTCATGAAATGGGATATGAACCGGAGATTTCTTCACATTGTGCTAAGGTTTCCGTAATCGGCGGAGGCATGAACGGGGTTCCGGGCATCATGGCGAGAATCGTTGAAGCTTTAACCGAGGAAGATATTCCGATTCTTCAGTCGGCGGATTCCAATACGACGATTTGGGTTCTTGTCGCTCATCACAATATGGCCAGGGCGGTGAGAGCCCTGCACCGCAAATTTCAGCTTCATGAGGAGCAGGTAAGTCAATAATTTATTTAGTCATAAATTATATTAGCTGTTAAGGAGGAACCCTTAGTGGATTTTGGAAGAGTCATCACCGCGATGGTCACCCCGTTTGACCAAAATCTGCAAATCGATTGGAACCGGACGGCCAGACTGATCGATTATCTTATCGAAGAGCAGCAGAATGAAGGATTGGTTATCAGCGGCACAACCGGAGAATCTCCGACCCTAAGCGACGAGGAAAGACTCGAGCTGTTCGATTTTGCAGTCAAACATGCCAACGGCCGTTGCAAGATTATTGCCGGAACGGGAAGCAACAACACCGAGCATTCCATCCATTTGACGAAGGAAGCCGAAAAAACGGGTGTCGACGCCATTCTGCAGGTGGCGCCTTATTATAACCGCCCGAATCAGGAGGGGCTGTACCGGCATTTTAAAGCCATTGCTGAGAGCACTTCGCTTCCTGTGATGCTTTACAACATTCCGAAGCGGACCGGCGTGGATATTGCGGCCGAGACGACCGTGCGGTTGTCTGAAATTGATAATATCGTTGCGACCAAAGAATGCGGCACACTGGAGCAGACTTCCTATATCATCGAAAATGCCAAAGACGGCTTTACGGTCTACACCGGCGACGACCCGATGACGCTCCCCGTGCTTGCCATCGGCGGCCATGGAATTGTCAGTGTGACTGCCCACGTGATCGGCAGGGAAATGCAGGAGATGATCCGGCTTTTCTTTGACGGACATTTAGCGGAAGCAGCCAAAATGCACCGTAAATTGATGCCTATATTCACTGGCCTGTTTATTTCACCCAGCCCGGGACCGGTTAAATTTGCGCTTCAGCTGCACGGAATTGAAACGGGGGAAGTCAGACTGCCGTTGGTCATGCCGTCTGAAAGCGAACGCCAAAGCATTCAAGCCCTGTTCAACCTCAAGTAATCGGCAGAAGCGCCCATCGACTTGTTTTATGGATTCGTGTTCATGTATAATAATTTCGAAGTGACTGGTGCGGTTTTTATAAATGGTTTGGTTTGATTACCAATGATCGTCGCTAAATTGTATAGGAGGTATAGACTTGTCAAAAAAGAATATGGATAAATTGACCATTTTCGCTCTGGGCGGCGTGGGCGAGATTGGTAAGAATATGTATGTGGTACAGTACGCAAATGACATTGTAGTGATTGACTCAGGTTTGAAATTTCCAGAGGAGGAAATGCTTGGAATCGATATCGTGATTCCGGATATCTCCTATCTGCTTGAACATCGGGATAAGGTAAGAGGAATTTTGCTGACCCACGGCCATGAGGACCATATCGGAGGCCTTCCGTATGTGCTTAAAAACCTGAATGTTCCGGTTTACGGTACAAAGCTGACGCTCGGACTGGTGGAGAGCAAGCTGAAGGAAGCGAATTTGCTCGGTGAGACCAAGCGCATTCTGATTAAAGCGGATTCCGTGATTCCACTGGGCTGCATGACCGCTTCTTTCTTCAGAACGAATCACAGCATTCCGGATTCCGTTGGTGTCTGTCTGGAAACTCCAGAGGGCGTCGTTGTTCACACGGGAGACTTCAAATTCGATCAGACTCCGGTAAACGAACAATATGCGGATTTGCACCGGATGGGTGAAATCGGACATAAAGGTGTACTTGCTCTGCTCTCGGACAGCACCAATGCGGAGCGTCCGGGCTTTACCGGATCGGAACGCAGTGTCGGCAAGGAGCTGGAAGAAGTGTTCCGAAGAGCGAAGCAGCGCGTAGTCGTTGCTACATTCGCTTCCAATGTTCACAGGATTCAGCAGGTAATCGAAGCGGCTTTAGTTACCGGGAGGAAGCTGACCGTCGTGGGCAGAAGCATGGTCAACGTAGTGACTATTGCTACCGAGCTGGGATATTTGTACATCCCGGATGGAATGCTGATCGAGCCGGAGGAAGTGAACAAGCTTCCTGCCGACCGTGTGGTCATCCTTTCAACGGGCAGCCAGGGTGAACCGATGTCCGCGCTGACGCGCATGGCCAGATCGACACATCGAAAAGTAGATATTCTGCCTGGCGATACGGTCGTTATCGCAGCCACCCCGATCCCCGGGAACGAAAAATACGTGGGACGAACTGTCGATGAATTATTCAGACTGGGCGCTAATGTGATTTACGGTCCGGGATCCATTTCCGGCGTTCACGTTTCGGGTCACGGCAGCCAGGAAGAATTGAAATTGATGCTGAACTTTATGCGTCCCAAGTATTTCATTCCGATTCACGGGGAATACCGCATGCTTAGACAGCATGCTCTGCTGGCGGAATCCGTAGGCGTCGAGAAGGAGAATATCTTTATTATCGACAACGGCGATACAGTGGAAATCCAGAACGGCACAGCCCGCAAAGGTTCGAAGGTGCAAGCCGGCAATGTGCTGATCGACGGTTTGGGTGTGGGGGATGTCGGCAATATTGTTCTTCGCGACCGCAAGCTGCTCTCGCAGGACGGCATTCTGGTGGTCGTCGTCACATTAAGCAAGCAGGAAGGCAAAATCCTTTCCGGACCGGATATTATCTCGCGCGGTTTCGTTTATGTCAGGGAATCCGAAGGTCTTCTGGATGAAGCGAACCGGATCGTCAGCAGCACCCTGAACAAACTGATGAGCGAGAACGTCAACGAATGGGCTTCATTAAAAACACATGTTAAAGACGCATTGGGAAGATTTTTATATGAACAAACCAAAAGACGACCAATGATTTTACCAATCATTATGGAAGTTTAAAACCAGCTGCATAGTCACTAAGGGCTCGCGATTCGCGATGCCTAATAAATGGAACGTCACTTTTCAAACGGAATGGGAACATAAAAAATGTTAAAAAAGCTATCTTATTTGTTAAATAAGATAGCTTTTTGCGCGAGGGAAGGCACATTTTCCTGGGCGTAGAAGGGGTTGGAACGTGCGGTTTGGATCAAGATCCGGAGCTTGAGCTTTTCCGGGGTCAGCTTTGGGCTTCCCGCATTCAATCGAGGAATTTCATACGGATCGGCTTGCCGCGTCGCCATACCCTGTTTGACAGTGAAGGCATAGCGGATTCCGGTTTTTTGCAAAATCGTTTCGACCGGCTTACTGAACATTCCATAGGGGTAAGCGAAAAAATCGAGTCTGCCGGAGTACAGCGGTTTTAATTTTGCGATGCATTCCGTGAGATCCTGAGTGACCCGTTGTTCGTATTGCTGTTCGGTTTCCATTTTTCCGTTTACATTGAGCTTTTCGATGAGCAAAGATTTTCGTTTATAGAGAGAATGAAGATGATCGGTATGCGGTTGGACGGCGATAAAATTGGAATGCTCCGTCATGTCCAGAATTTGTCCCCGTGACAGATGCAGAATTTTTCCCGGTTTCAGACGATCAAGATCGGATGTGATGACGAAGTTGACTGCAGGAATGTCCAACTGCTTAAGAATCGGGTAAGCATCGGAATAGAAGCTCGCATATCCGTCGTCAAACGTTACCAGCAGGGCGTTATTCATGACCGGACCGCCTGACATGAACTCCCGGAATTGTTCAAGCGTAATGAAGTTAAAGCCTTCAAATTGCAAATAAGACAGCTGCTGTTGAAACGACTGCGGTGTGATCACTGCCGGGCCTTTGACCGTTTGGCTGATGTGATGATACATGAGCACGCCCACCCGGTTGCTGAAATACACGTTGTGCTCCGTTTTTTGGCCGTTTCCGGCATGAGCGAAATCTTTCGTTTCGGCATAGACCGATTGTGCGGAAATAGGTTGGTGAAAGGCAGGCACTGCAATTAATACGTAAGTCAAACACAAGATGCTGAAAAAAATGAAATAAGGCCTCATAAATTCGAATCGTTTCTCCCCTCAAAAGTCCACTTACAATCCCCCATTATCAACCAATTATATCTTAAATAGCTTAAAAAGAAATGAAAAAAATTGTATAATTTTTGGGCCCGCAATCATACTAAAAAAAGCTTTCGCTACTTACGGTTTTGGAATGGAGGAAATCGATTTGGTTGGCAATTCCATGGAAAACGATAACCCGGCTCAGGATCCTCAGACAGGAGACAAGTCGAAAAATCCGACGGTCGAGAACATCCAGCAGTTGGGCCAGACGACAACGCCGATCGGTGAATCAAATATCTACTGCCTGACCATCATCGGACAAGTCGAGGGACATCTTGTGTTGCCGCCGCAAAACAAGACGACCAAGTATGAGCATTTGATTCCGCAGTTGGTAGCAGCCGAACAAAGCAGCAAGATCGAAGGAATTCTGGTCATTTTGAATACGGTTGGCGGGGATGTGGAGGCAGGGCTCGCGATTGCAGAAATGGTATCATCCTTGTCCAAGCCGACAGTTGCCCTTGTTTTGGGCGGTGGTCACAGCATCGGGGTGCCGATTGCCGTATCCGCCGATTATTCGTATATTGCCGATACGGCCACAATGACGATTCATCCGATCCGTTTGAATGGGATGGTGATCGGAGTGCCGCAGACTTTTGAATACCTGGAAAAAATGCAGGAGCGCGTCATCCGTTTTGTTACCCAGCATTCCAAAATTTCCGAGGAGCATTTGAAGGAACTGATGTTCAAAACCGGAGAATTGACCAGGGATATCGGAACGACGGTCATCGGTCCAGATGCTGTACGATATGGCTTGATCGATGCCATTGGCGGTGTCGGAGAAGCCATTGCCGAATTGAACCGGCGGATTGAAGAACAGAAAAATACAATGAGCGGCGGGATCGTCCAATGATCATATACACCATCATGCCGGAGGATTTGCTGTTTCAAGGAATGGATGATGAACGGGGGCCGTATTTGGAAATCGAGATCGACGGGGTAACGATGCAGGTAGAGCCTGTCAATCCCCAACAGGCTAAAATTGTCAGGCTGATCAGTCCCGTTCCGGAGCATTACTTAAATCCTAAATATGCTCCCGGCAGCATGATCGAATTCTCACCGCGGCTGAAGTAAGCTTTCACTTTCCCCATACACGCCCCTGCGCCAATATGGTATAATACAAGCGGGGGTGTGGATATTTGGCAAAAAAAAGAAATAAGAAAAAAAGAAACGATTCCATTCTTAAATATGAAATGTACGGAATCCTGCTGATTGTTTTTTCGGTCATTTCTTTGGCTGGAAAAGGACAACTTCCCGGTTTGGGCAGTGTCGGCCGATCTTTAAGCTACATCAGCTTGTTTATGGCCGGCCATCTTTATTTTGTGATTCCGTTTGCGGTAATTTACATAGGACTTCATGTCATGGTAAAAAGAAAATGGCCGCGCAAATGGTCCAGCCGCATGACCGGCCTGCTGCTGCTGACATTTGCTTTTGCGCTGCTGCAGCAGTTCCAGCTCATTGAACAGCAATACCCGAACCATGCTCCGGGCTATTCCTCCATCCTCCAAGAACCGTATGCCAATTTGAAGGACTATCTGTCCTCGAAGCGGACGGATTTGGATGCTGTGCATTACAAGGAAGGCCTTGGAGGAGGGTTTGCCGGAGCTTTGATATTTATGCTGCTGTATTTCTTCTTCGGTAATATCGGAGCGAAATTATTCATGTATGCTTTTTTTGCGATCGGTTTCATATATGTTACCGGCTTTTCTTATGTGGAGCTTGGAGGGAAATTCAGGGACACAATGAACAGGCTGTTCTTGAAGCTGAAAGAGAGGCTTCAGGAAATCGCGATGCTGTTGAAGCGCAAAAACAGAGCCCAGAAGCATCGCCGCAAGCTCGGTCAAGCCCGCTTATCCTCTCTCCCGTTGGAAGAAGATATCCATGAAGAGACGCTGCGGCCGAACAGGAAAAAGCGTTCAGCAGGCAAGAATAAATCGCTGCTTATGCAGCTGCTGCAGTCGGATGAGAAGAACGATGCTCCGATGCAGGAGGGGCGGTTCGTGGAGGAGGACGGGGACAAGCCTCTTTTCATCGAACAAACGCCCGAGCCTTCCGAAACCGATGGCGCTGTCGTACCGGATCAGGATGAAAAAATTCCATATTTCCGCGATTTTCTGGATCATACGGAACAACTCGATGAGGCTTTCCCTATTGAGCAGGTGAATGAGAGCGAGCAGCAAGTTGAAACCGTGGAAAGCCCGCTGCCGGAAACGGTTCCGAAAGAGCAGCCTGCGGAGGAAGATCTTCCGGATCAGGAGCTCGCCTTCTCCGGCTCTCCTGAAGGGGAGAAGCCTCCCGTACCTTATCAGCTTCCTCCGTTCTACCTGCTGAAAAAACCGTTGAACGCAGGTAAAGGCGCCGAGCACTTGGATTACAAGGCGAATGCGAGGAAGCTCGAAGCAACCTTGGAAAGCTTCGGAGTCCGGGCCAAGGTGCTGGAAATTGTTCGCGGGCCGGCCGTGACGCGTTACGAAATCCAGCCTGACATCGGCGTGAAGGTCAGTCGAATCGTCGGCTTGGCTGATGATATCGCGCTTGCGCTGGCAGCCAAAGATCTGCGCATGGAGGCGCCGATTCCCGGGAAGTCCGCGATCGGCATCGAGGTGCCGAATATGGAAATTGCAATGGTAACCATGAGGGAAGTGATGGAGAGCGCGGCCTTTCATGAATCGGTGTCCAAGCTGTCGATTTGTCTGGGCAGAGATATATCGGGTCAACCGATCGTCGGAAATTTGGCCCGTATGCCGCATCTTCTGGTCGCAGGGGCGACCGGATCGGGAAAATCCGTCTGCATTAACGGGATCATCAGCAGTATTTTATTTAAAGCGAAGCCGGATGAAGTGAAATTTTTGATGATTGATCCGAAGATGGTGGAACTGACCGTTTACAATGGCATTCCGCATCTTTTGGCACCGGTCGTGACTGATCCCCGCCGCGCCTCGCTCGCGCTGAAAAAAGTTGTCAGCGAAATGGAAAAACGGTATGAATTATTCTCGAAATCGGGGACCCGCAATGTGGAAGGATATAACCTGCTGGTAACCGAAAAAGGAGAGGAACCGCTTCCGTACATCGTCGTGATCGTCGACGAGCTGGCTGATTTGATGATGGTGGCGGCGGGCGACGTGGAGGATGCCATTTGCCGGCTGGCGCAAATGGCGCGCGCGGCCGGGATACACTTGATCATCGCTACACAAAGACCGTCCGTCGATGTCATTACCGGATTGATTAAAGCCAATATTCCGTCGAGGATTGCTTTCGGCGTTTCCTCGCAGGTTGACTCGCGAACCATTCTGGATATGGCCGGAGCCGAAAAGCTTCTCGGACGGGGAGACATGCTCTATTTGCCGGTCGGCGAATCCAAACCGATTCGCGTCCAAGGCGCATTTGTTTCCGATCAGGAAGTGGAAGCGATCGTCGATTTCGTCAGCTCGCAGGGAAAAGCCGAATACCGGGAGGAATTGGTTCCGGAAGTTGAAGAACAGCAGGACAAAGAGGAAGCATCGTTGGACGAGCTGTACCTGCAGGCCGTGCAAATCGTGGTGGAAGCGAAGCAGGCGTCCGTTTCCTTGCTGCAGCGCAGATTGCGAATCGGATATACGCGCGCGGCTCGCTTGATAGATTCCATGGAAGCGAACGGCATTGTCGGTTCTTATGAAGGAAGCAAGCCGCGGGAAGTGCTGCTGACCCCGGAGCAGTTTCATCAGAACCGGATCAGCTCCTGATCTTCAAGCGCCTCCCTTTTTTGAATAGAAGACCTCAACTTTTCTCATAATAAACCCAGATATCCGGAATTTGAGAAAGGTTGAGTTTAATGATGAAAAAGCGGCTGGTTTTTGTAACGGTTAGCATTGTGCTCTTATTGTTCGGGGCTATGGAATTAAAGAAGTCATTGAACCTGCAGGAAACGTTCGGCAGAGCGACCTTGAAATACGGCTCCAAGGGAAGCGACGTCAGAGAACTGCAGGGTCGGCTCCATCATCTGGGTTATTACAAAGGCAAAATTGACGGAAGCTTCGGATATAGCACGCTGAAAGCCGTCAAAACCTTCCAGTGGAAATTCGGGATGAAGGTTGACGGGGTCGTCGGTTCCAAAACCAAGCTCAAGCTGTGGCAAGCCACCAAAAGCTGGCGTCCTTCCGCCACATCGTACAAAACCAAGGCGGCAGGCGGTGTAAAGACGATCGGTTCCGCTAACCATCTCGGTTTATCCGCCAACGATCTTAAAATCATGGCCAATGCCGTCCACGGCGAATCCCGCGGGGAACCTTACGTCGGTCAGGTCGCAGTAGCTGCGGTCATCTTGAACAGAGTCAGCTCTGAACGTTTCCCGAATACGGTATCCGGGGTTATTTTTCAGCCCGGAGCTTTTACCGCTGTAGCGGACGGACAAATTTGGCTGGCCCCGAATGAAACCTCCAAAAAAGCGGTTCGGGATGCGCTGAACGGATATGATCCGACGGGAGGGGCCATATATTATTTCAATCCGGCCACGGCCACATCCAAATGGATTTGGAGCCGCCCGCAAATCAAACGAATCGGAAAGCACATTTTCTGCAAATGAGCCGAACGTAAACTGCGGAGAGGACTTGAACAAATTACCCAAGCAAGCATACCACAGAGAAAGCAAAAGACGGACTGACCGATCAAAGAAGTAACCGCAAGGTTGCTTCTTGTTGTCTTTTTCACGGCATTGAATGCATCGAATGATTTGGGAATGTGGGGAATATTGGTATATAATAATTAGAAAACGGAAGGAGAATCGTTTTTGATCAATCAGGGATTTGAACGAACCGCCGTGAATCGAATTCGTCTTCATGTGCTTCCGACCGATCGCTTCAAAACCTATGCAATTTCGGCGAATATCGGTGTCCCGCTCGCTGAGGACGATGTGACGCCGGTTGCGTTGTTACCTTTTGTGCTGCGCAGGGGAACGGCTAAATACCCTGAAACCAAGAAGTTCCGTGAGAAGCTGGACGATTTGTTCGGAGCGGGCTTCGGATTTGATATTTATAAAAGAGGCGACAACCAGATCGTCCAGTTTCGCATGGATGTGATCAATGATCAATTTGTGGAGGGACGGCACGATCTGTTGAAGCAAAGCTTGCAATTTCTCGGGGAGACGCTTTTTGCCCCGGCTTTGGAGAACGGAACGCTGCGCGGAAAATATGTGGAGAGCGAGAAGGTCACGCTGCAAAAACGTCTGGAAGCGATCGTCAACGACAAGATCAAATACGCGGCAGAACGCTGCATTCAAGAAATGTGCAAGGATGAGCCGTATCGGCTGAATCCGCTGGGCAAAGTGACGGATTTGCCGAGCATCACGCCGGAATCGCTGTATACAATGTATCAAAGATGGCTGCAGAATGCCGTCATTGATTTGTATGTCGCCGGCAATACAACGCCGGATGAGGTGAAATCGCTGGTCGAGGCTTATTTCCCGATGCAGAGCGGGCAAACGGCTTCCTACGATATGCGGACCGCTTTTCCGGAGGTGCAGCACGTCAAGCGCGTGGAGGAACAGCTGGACGTCACGCAGGGCAAGCTCAACATGGGCTTGCGCAGCTATGTCACATACGGGGATGAAGCTTACCCGGCGGCATTGATGTATAACGGCATACTGGGCGGTTATCCGCACTCCAAGCTGTTTACAAACGTTCGTGAAAAAGCGAGCTTGGCCTACTACGCAGCTTCCCGCTTAGACGGACACAAAGGCATTATTACGATCCAATCGGGAATTGAATTCGAAAATTACGAAAAAGCGGTAGACATCATCGAACGCCAGCTGGAATTGATGAGACAAGGCGATATCAGCGATCTGGAATGGATGCAGACACGCGCGATGATCGGCAATTCGCTGCGCGAAATGCAGGATTCCGCCCATGAAATGATTTCCTTTGACTTTAACAATATGCTGACGGGCAAGGAGCGTACGATTCCTCAGCTGATTGCGGAAATCGACCAGGTCGATAAACAGGCTGTCCAACGGATGGCCGAACAGGTAAAGCTGGATACGATCTATTTCCTGCGGAATAAGAAGGGGGAATGAAGACGGTGGAAGTCATCGAATATGAACGGTTGAAGGAAAAGCTGTATTACGAGCAGTTGCCGAACGGCCTCAAAGTTTTTGTGCTGCCGAAGCCGGGCTTTCAGAAAACCTTTGCGACATTTACAACGCGGTACGGTTCCATCGACAATCATTTTGAAATAGAAGGCAAAGGACCGATGCGGGTTCCCGACGGAATCGCTCATTTTCTGGAACATAAAATGTTTGAGGAGCCCGAGGGCGACGTGTTTGCCAAATTTGCTTCGCAAGGGGCATCGGCAAATGCTTTCACCAGCTTTGACCGGACCTCCTATCTGTTTTCGGCGACGGACAATATTCCTGAAAATTTGCAGACACTTTTGAATTTTGTCCAAAACCCGTATTTTACGGATGAGAACGTGGAAAAGGAAAAGGGAATTATCGGCCAGGAAATCAACATGTATCGGGATAATGCGGATTGGCGCATCTACTATGGTTTGATCGAAGCTCTATACAGCAAGCATCCGATTCATATCGACATAGCGGGCACGCTGGAGTCAATCTCGAAAATCACCAAGGAGATGTTGTACGATTGCTATCACGCGTTTTACCAACCTGCGAATATGCTTCTCTTTGTGGTCGGCGGTGTCGATCCTGAAGAGATGATAAGCTTGGTCAAAGACAATCAGCAGAATAAACCGTATGCTGCCTGGAGGGAAATTTCCCGTTTTTCGGAGGAAGAACCGCTGAAGGTCTTTGAACAGAAAAAGCGGATTTCATTGCCTGTAGCGATGCCCAAATGCTTGCTCGGAATCAAAGAAAAACCGGAAGGCAAAGACGGCGAGGAGCTGTTGATTCAGGAATCCCGAATGAAGTTGTTGTTCGACATGCTGTTCAGCCAGAGCTCGGCCTTATACCAAAAGCTGTACGACGAGCAGCTGATCACCGACAATTTCGGGTTTGAATACCAATGCGCGCCGGATTACGCGTTCTCCATCATCGGCGGGGATACCCCGGATCCCGACCTGCTTGTGCAGCGAATCCGGGAGGAAATCGACAGCCTGAAGCAAAAGGGACTGGATCAAACAGATTTTGAGCGGAGCCGCAGAAAGAAGATCGGCGGGTTTCTCCGGATGATGAATTCACCGGAAGCGATCGCCCATGAATTTGCCAAGTACAGATTCCGGCATGCCGATCTTTTTCGTATTCTGCCGGTGTATGAATCCCTTACGTTTGAAGAAGTGAACCGCCAATTGGCCGAACATTTTGATTGGACTCAGATGGCGGTGTCCGTTGTGGCAGGGGAGAGCAGATGAACGTCAAGCCCTTTCATGAAACCAATGTCCTGGTCACCGGAGCAAGCCGGGGGATCGGCGCCGCGATCGCCCGGCGCTTTTCGAGGGTCGGGATGAATGTGGTCATTCATTATATACAGTCCCACGAATCAGCGAATGAAACGGCTCGCCAGTGTCTTAACTACGGGGCCAAGGTGATGACCATCTCTGCGGACTTAACGTCCAAGGAACAACTTTTGCGCATGAAAAGTAAGCTCGAAGAGCATGGAATGCTCCCGGATATCCTTGTCAACAATGCGGGTATATCCCATTACGGACTGCTGGCGGACGTTTCGGAGGAAGAATGGGATCTGATCATGAACGTCAATTTGAAGGGACTGTTTCTTTGCACGCAAGCTTTCATGCCGCGCATGGTGGCACAGCGGTTCGGCCGAATCATCAATGTTTCTTCGATCTGGGGCCTGGCCGGCGCCTCCTGTGAAGTGCCGTACTCCACGGCCAAAGGCGGCGTGAATGCCTTTACCAAGGCGCTGGCCAAGGAATTGGCGCCAACCGGGGTGACGGTCAATGCCGTTGCTCCCGGAGCGGTGGATACGGACATGATGCAGGGGTTTAGTACGGAAGAAATCCATTCCATTCAAAACGAAATTCCCGCCGGACGTTTTGCGCAGCCAGACGAGATTGCCTCGATCGTCTATTTTTTGTCGCTTCCAGAATCCGGTTACATCACGGGGCAAATCATCAGTCCGAATGGCGGCTGGCTGACCTGAGTGGGGAAGGGCGCATAATTTTTGTACGGACTGCAAATATTACAACTGTCAAATTTAACTTTTACCAAGGAGGAGTCACGAGGTATGCCTTCCGTACTTGAAACATTTGCAAAGTGGAAAGATTTTTTGGCAGAGCGTGTCAATGAAGCTCAAAGAGCAGGGATGAGCGATGAAACGATCTCTAAATTGGCTTATCAGATCGGGGAGTTTCTCAGTGATAAAATCGACCCCCAAAATAAAGAGGAACGCTTGTTGAAAGAACTGTGGGAAGCCGGAAACGATGAGGAAAGAAAAACGCTTTCCAGATTAATGGTAAAAATGGTCGATCAATCTTCATAAAAATTCGAAATAGCCTCCGAAAGGGGGCTTTTCAATTTTGCAAGCGGCTTGTTATACTAAAAGTATGTAAATTGGCTATTTTCATTGAAATTCGGAAGGAATTACGCAAATATTGTAGAATTCTTTACCAAAATGTTTTTTTTCAAACGAAAAGTCCTTTTGCTTCATTTTTTTTACAAATTTGCAAAAACACCAGGAGGTCCGCATGGAGGGCAAACAATGGTATCTTGAATATAAAATTCACAAAAACCGCCCGGGTTTATTGGGCGATATCGCCTCTTTAATGGGGATGCTGAACATCAACATTTTGACGATCAACGGTGTCGAGGACCGAACCCGCGGCATGCTGATCCAGTCTGACGATGACGAAACCATTCAATTGATGGGCGAGATGATGAAAAAGGTCGAGAACATCACCATAACGGCCTTGCGTGCCCCCAAGCTGGTTGATATTCTCGCCGTTCGGCACGGCCGATACATAGAACGGGATTCCGACGACAAGAAGACTTTTCGTTTTTCACGCGATGAATTGGGCCTTTTGGTCGATTTTCTCGGTGAAGTGTTCAAACGGGAAGGAAATCAAGTAATCGGTTTGCGGGGTATGCCCAGAGTGGGTAAAACGGAATCGATCATTGCCGGAAGCGTGAGCGCGAACAAAAGATGGACTTTTCTATCCTCCACGATGCTTCGTCAAACGGTGCGAACGCAATTGTCCGATGATGAGATGAGCCCCAATAACATTTTCATTATTGACGGGATCGTCAGCACCATGCGATCCAACGAGAAGCATTTTGTCCTTTTGCAGCAGATCATGAGAATGCCCACGACCAAGGTCATTGAACATCCGGATATCTTTATCCGGGAGTCGGAATACGATCATAATGATTTCAATATTTTCATCGAATTGAGAAATTCTCCGGAAGAGGAAATAAACTACGATGCCTTTACGAATAATATGGAAGAGTTCTGAGCATGTGATGGACGGGTCGTCCACATTTAAATATCCCTAGGAGGAAAGCGGATGTCAGACCTGGGTAATCTACTGCGAAAAGCACGGACAGAAAAAGGAATATCGATTGATGAGCTGCAGGAAATCACGAAAATTCGCAAACGTTACCTGGAAGCAATTGAAGCGGGTGATTACAAAATTCTTCCGGGAAATTTTTACGTACGGGCATTTATCAAAACATATGCCGAAACGGTTGGCCTGAACCCGGATGAAGTGCTTCGTTTATATCAAAATGAACTCCCGCCCCAATACCCGGAACAGTTTGTCGAACCGATCCGCCGGAAAAAAACCAGAACGGGAAATACGGAAAAATTCAGCCGCTGGACCTCTCTGGTCTTGGTGATTGCTTTTCCTCTCTTAATAGCAGGAATTATCTATTATTTCTTCTTCCATTCAACCGAAGGTCAAAAAGCTGTTGAGAATGAGCCGCCGCTTACCCAGCAATCCGCCAATCCCGGGAATGAACCGGCTGTCCCAAGTCCCGCGCCGACAGCGACTCCTGCGCCGACGCCGACTCCGCAGCAGCCTGCGTCGGAAATTAAGTTCATTCGCTCGTCAGGAAATACGGAATATTATGAAGTACGCAACAGCCGTGAATTGAACGTCGAGGTCAAGCTGATCGGAGACATGTGCTGGATGGAAATCATCAACGGCGATATCAACGGCAAAAGCATCGACCAGCTTACTTTCAAAAGCGACAAGGAACCCAAAAGCAAAACCTGGACAGTGGCCGGATCCGCATTTTTGAATATCGGCAGAGCAAATGCCGTGGAATTGACGGTAAACGGTATCCCGATCAATCTGGGCACCAACCCAAATCCGAAGCGGTTTCAATTTGATTTGGCCGCCTCCTCGCAGTCCGCCCAGTAAGGATAAACTGCAGCCGGTTCTCAAGGTATTCCTCCGCATTGCTGGAATATGTAAAATTTCGGAAAGGGGTTTTGCTTCATGAGCTCGGAAAGTTCATTTGATATTGTATCGAATCTGGATATGCAGGAAATGAACAACGCCATCCAACAGGCGGAAAAAGAAATTCAGAATCGTTTTGATTTCAAGGGGAGCAAAAGCAGCATTTCGCTTGAGAAGGATGAATTGGTCATCATATCCGATGATGAATACAAATTGAACAGCGTCATCGATATTCTGCAGTCCAAAATGGTCAAAAGGGGAATTTCCATAAAGAGTCTGGAATTCGGCAAAATCGAACCTGCTGCTTCGGCCACAGTTCGGCAGCGAATTAAATTGAAGCAGGGGATCGATCAAGACAACGCGAAAAAAATCAATATCCTGATCCGCGATTCTAAATTAAAAGTCAAAAGCCAAATACAAGGCGATCAAATACGCGTGTCCGGCAAAAGCAAGGACGATCTGCAGAAAGTGATCCAACTGCTCAAATCGCAGGATTTGCCGATCGAGCTGCAGTTTGTAAATTTGAGGTAACCCCTAAAAACCCGCTGAATGATCCTTCGAATCCGGGTCTTTTATCCGGTCTTCGGAGGTTTTTTTGTGTTTTGACACCCCAGATTCCGTTATATTATACTTGTGAGGAAAAAGATTTAGGCAGTCACACTATTGGAGGATGCTTCATGTCTGAAAAAGTCAAAATCGTTACACTGGGTTGCGAAAAAAACCTGGTTGATTCTGAAATCATGTCCGGCTTGATTGATGCCCGGGGATATTCTCTGGTTGAAGATGAAAAGGAAGCAACCGTAATTATCGTCAATACGTGCGGGTTTATCGATGCGGCGAAGGAAGAGTCGGTAAACACCATTCTCGATATGGCTGATTTAAAGCAGACGGGCCATTTGAAGGCGTTGATCGTGTCCGGCTGCCTGACGCAGAGATATAAAGATGAAATCATGAAAGAAATGCCTGAAATCGACGGCATTGTAGGTACGGGTGATTTTGACCAAATCAACGGGATCATCGAGAGCGCCTTGCTCGGAAAAAGACCGGTGCTGGTGGGCAATCCCGTGTTCAACTATGAAAAAGCGCTCCCCCGGAAAGTCTCCACTCCGCGTTATACGGCCTACGTGAAAATTGCCGAAGGCTGCGACAATGCCTGCACCTTCTGCAGCATCCCCCTCATGCGGGGCAAATTCCGGAGTCGTTCCATCGAATCCATTGTCGGTGAAGCGGAGCGTCTTGCGGAGCAAGGCGTGAAAGAAATCAGCTTGATCGCACAGGATTCGACCAATTACGGAACGGATCTTTACGACCGCTTTATGCTTGCGGAATTATTGAACCGGGTCAGTGAAGTCCCGGGCATCGAATGGGTTCGCTTGCATTATGCCTATCCCGGCTTTTTCACCGACGAATTGATCGACACGATCGCCGCCAATCCGAAAATATGCAAATATATCGACATGCCCTTGCAGCACAGCGAGGACCGGATTCTAAAAAGGATGAGAAGACCGGGGAGACAAACGGACGTAAGGGCATTAATTGAAACCATTCGACAGCGGATTCCCGATGTCAGCATCCGCACTTCCATGATTGTCGGTTTTCCGGGAGAGACGAACGAGGAATTTGCGAATTTGGTGCAATTTGTCAAAGAAATTCAATTCGACAGATTAGGGGTATTCACATACTCCCAAGAAGAAGGCACTCCGGCATCCCGGCTGCCCGACCAGATCCCCGATTCGGTCAAAGAATGGCGGGCCAATACGTTGATGGAAATCCAGCGTGAAATTTCAAAGGAATTGAGCGGCAGATGGATCGGAAAGGAACTGGATGTGCTGATTGAACGTTATGACGGCCGAAATGACGTTTTTATCGGAAGAACTCAGTACGATGCTCCTGAAATTGACGGAGAAGTGTTCGTTTCCCGCTGCAGGGCGAATATCGGCGAGTTGCAAAAGGTCCGGATCACGCATTCGTTTGAATATGATCTGTCCGGGGAGGGTCTTTCATGAACCTGGCCAACCGAATCACTCTGGCGAGGATTTTTCTTGTGCCCATAATCATGTTTTTTTTGCTCGTGAAGCTGGATCTTCCGCCTATTCATATTCCTGAATTCAACGGGACGGAGTTCATGATTACGTACAATCAGATCATTGCCTGTTTGATTTTTATTGTTGCGGCCAGCACGGACAGTCTGGACGGATATATTGCCCGCAAGCGCAAGCTGGTGACGAACCTGGGCAAGCTGCTGGACCCTCTGGCCGACAAGTTGCTTGTAGCGACAGTGCTGATTTCATTGGTGGAAATGGGCAAGCTTGACGCTTGGATTGCGATTGTGATCATCAGCAGGGAATTTGCCATTACCGCGCTGCGGCAGGTGGCCCTGCTCGAGGGTGTTGTCATTCCCGCCAGCAAATGGGGAAAATGGAAAACGGCTACCCAAATCACAGCGATTATCGCTCTTTTGATCAACAACTTTCCGTTTATTTTCATCGGCTTCCGCTTCGACTTGTTTGCAAGCTGGCTCGCCGTTATCGTGACGATCTATTCCGGAATCGATTACTTTGTCAAAAGCAAGAATGTCATTAATTTTTCCGATCATTCATAATCTGGGTAGAAGTCGTACTCATTTCTTGTTGCTTCATATGACTATTCGTCAAGGTGGTGCTGTGAATGAAAGCGGAGATTATTGCTGTAGGCACGGAGCTCCTGATGGGGCAGATTGTGAATACGAACGCCCAATTTTTGTCCCGCCAATGCGCTTCTTTAGGTATCGATGTTTACTTTCAGACGGTTGTCGGGGATAATATGTCGCGTTTGCAGCAAGCGCTTCAGATTGCCAAGGATCGTGCAGATTTGATTATTTGCACCGGGGGGCTTGGACCGACCCAGGATGATTTGACGAAGGAAGCCGTCGCTTTGTTCACAGGCAGAGCGCTTGTCATGGATCCGCCGGCTTTGGAGAATATCAAGCGTTTCTTTGAACAGCGCGGCATCCCGATGGTGGACAGCAATCTCCGCCAGGCGCAGGTTATCGAAGGATGTCATCCGCTGCCCAACGATACGGGATTGGCAGCCGGCGTGTCACTGACGGATGGAGGCACTCACTACTTGCTGCTGCCGGGTCCGCCTAAAGAATTAATGCCGATGTTCGATAATTATGCGATTCCCTGGCTGCGATCGGTCATGAAGGATGAAACCCCTCTATTTTCGCGGATTTTAAAGTTTGCCGGCATCGGGGAGTCGTCCTTGGAGCATCAGATCTTGGATATGATCGAAGCCCAATCGGATCCGACGATCGCTCCATACGCCAAGGTAGGGGAAGTAACGCTCAGGATAACCACGAAGGCGTTGACGCTTGAGCAAGCGGAAGAGAAAATCATGCCGGTAGTTCAGGAGCTGTACAATCGGCTGGGAAAATACATATATGCGGAAGAGGATGTGCCGTTGGAGAAGGCGGTGGTCCGCCTGTTGACGGAAAAGAACCTGACGCTTTCCACGGCTGAAAGCTGCACAGGCGGGCTTCTCAGCGAAATGATCACTTCGCTCTCCGGCAGTTCCGCGGTATTTAAAGGGGGAGTCGTCAGTTATTCCAATGCGCTCAAACACCAGCTGCTGCAGATCCCCATGGACGTGCTTGAGGGTGAAGGCGCTCCCGGGGCAGTAAGCGACGTAACAGCCGGATTGATGGCCGAGAATGTCAGGAAATTAACCGGAGCGGATATCGCCGTATCCGTGACCGGCGTTGCCGGACCGACCCAATCGGAGAACAAGCCGGTCGGACTGGTCTATATCGGGCTGGCTCACAAAAACGGGGAAACCTTCATCGAAAAACTGCAATTGAACGGAGGCCGCGAAGCGATCAGATACCGCTCGGCCAAACACGTGCTTTACCGGCTGTGGAGATTGCTGCAAAAATCGGGCATGTAAAACAAGGGTTGCCACTGATGTTGAGATCGTGTATAATATGATCAACGGAAGTACCGTAACAGGCCAATGGCTGTTGCGGTTTTTTTGTTGCATGCGAAAACTTTCGGGTTCGGCCGAAACGAATGTATGTTCGAAAAAATGCTTGGCAATCGGCTGAAAAAAAGTTATCATATACCTATGAAAACCTGTGCTAACCATTGACCTATCCTGAAAATTCACTTACGCTTAGAAAACCATTCAATGTGAATTCTTCAGGGACGTTTCAGCTTGCCATTTTCATCATCTGCTGGGTGCCATGAAAATGGCATGGGACGCCCGAGCAAAACATTTATCTTGATAAAAGGGAAGTGAATCTTTTGACCGACCGTCGCGTAGCATTGGAAATGGCTCTTCGCCAAATCGAAAAACAATTTGGCAAAGGATCGATCATGAAATTGGGGGAATCCGCTCAACTTCAAGTGGAAACCGTGTCCAGCGGCTCTTTGGCCCTGGATATCGCTTTGGGTACCGGCGGTTTTCCAAGAGGAAGAATTATTGAGGTTTACGGTCCTGAATCGTCAGGTAAAACGACGGTGGCCCTGCACGCGATTGCCGAGGTGCAGAGAACAGGCGGGCAAGCCGCTTTCATTGATGCCGAGCATGCACTGGATCCGTTGTATGCCAGCAAGTTGGGCGTCAACATCGATGAGCTGCTGCTGTCTCAGCCGGATACCGGAGAGCAGGCGCTTGAGATTGCCGAGGCGCTCGTGCGCAGCGGAGCCGTTGAAATTATCGTTATCGATTCGGTGGCCGCGCTTGTTCCGAAAGCGGAAATTGAAGGAGACATGGGGGATGCTCATGTCGGTCTTCAAGCCCGCTTGATGTCGCAGGCTCTCCGCAAGCTTTCGGGAGCTATCAGCAAATCGAAGACCATTGCCATCTTCATCAATCAGCTACGCGAAAAAGTCGGAGTTATGTTCGGTAATCCGGAAACCACTCCCGGCGGAAGGGCGCTGAAGTTCTATTCTTCCGTTCGTTTAGAAGTTCGTCGTATCGAGTCGATCAAGCAGGGGAACGACCTGGTCGGCAACCGCACCCGGATCAAAGTCGTCAAGAATAAGGTCGCTCCGCCATTCAAACAGGCGGATATCGACATTATGTACGGAGAAGGAATTTCCAAAGAAGGCAGCATCATCGATATCGGAACGGAAATGGATATCATCGACAAAAGCGGCGCTTGGTATTCATATGAAGGGGAACGTCTTGGCCAGGGACGGGAAAATGCCAAGCAATATCTGAAAGATAATCCGCAAATTTCCGACTCCATCGAGAAGAGGATTCGTGAAGCCAGCATCACGCATACTCCTTCGATGAAACCTGTAGAGGATGACGCTGCCGCTTTTGAATAGTCCAATGCCGGCTTTGCTTCCTGCTCATTGATGAATGGCAGTCAGTCATGTATATCAACCCATTTCAAATGCACCTTGCAGAAGGTGCATTTCACTATTTGATCCAATCCGTCAGGAGGGAGGGCATGATTTGATGAGCATGATTACTATGATCAAACGTCGGTCAACTGGCGATCATCTTTACGACATTTACATTGACGGCCGATTGGAACTCTCCGTGCATGAGGATATTATCGTCAAACATCAACTTTCCAAGGGGGGGCGTCTGTCTCTCGATCAAATTGCAAGCATTCGCATGGAGGACCAGGTCCAGCGGGTTTACCAGACAGCCTTGAAACGGATCGCCAGAAAACCCCATTCGGAAATGGATTTGCGGATATTTCTTGCCGGTAAAGGTCATCCGGTCGAACAGATTGATCAAGTCATGCAGATCCTGAGAGAGCGAAACTATGTCAATGACGAGCAATTTGCGTTGATGTGGGCGCAGCAAAGAATCGAAAGTGACCGCAAAGGCCGGCTTTGGATCAAACAGGAGCTCAGGCGGAAGGGAATCTCCGACAGGATTGTCCGCCAGGCGTTGGAACGTATGGACGAAGAGGAAGAATACCGTTCTGCATTGGAACTCGGCATGAAAAGATGGGGACTGCTGAAAGGTGAGGATAGAAAGAAATGGACCAAGCTGATGGCTTATTTGCTGCGAAGAGGCTATACGAGTGAAACGGTATTTCGCGCAGTCGAGGAAATTCGAAGGACAGCGCATGCCGATTTGGAAGATCTGAACGATCTGCAAGCTTTGGACGATCCGTATGAACCCTGGGAGGACGCGTGATTTTTGTCGAAACTTTAATTATTTTCAGCTCGAAATCAGACTTTTATCCTCTTGATTTTGTCAGGAGTTATTGGATATTCTATATGGTTGGCTTGGATTCGGCTTGACAATATTCTTTCGCTAAAGATAAAATGAATATGTGTATTTTACACAGGGATTACATTCATTTAGTTTCCGGAATGAAATGTTCCCCATTTATTCGCCAATGATTACCTTTATTTTCCCGATTGAAAATGTAAGCCCGCACCGTTGGAATGGTGCAACTTCAGTTGACCGATGTACAGCGCACGATTATCGGTCATGTTTTTTTGATAATGAGACGGATTTGAAAATAACAACCCCAAGCTGGCCCCTTGGTGAACGGGGAGGTGAACGAAGTCATGCCGACTTTATTTTGGATTTTGATCGTTCTCGTTGTTGGCGCACTTGGCTTTGGGATTGGTTATTTTATCCGCAAATCTCTTGCAGAAGCTAAAATCTCGAGTGCTGAGCACGCTGCCGAACAGATTCTTCAATCGGCCCGAAAGGATGCTGAAGCATTAAAGAAGGAAGCAGTTCTTGAAGCTAAAGACGAAGCTTATAAAGTGAAATCCGAGGCCGAGAAGGAAATTCGTGAACGCCGCAACGAAGTGCAGCGCCAGGAACGAAGACTCCTGCAAAAAGAGGAAACGCTGGATAAAAAATTGGAATCTCTTGAGCGAAAAGAAGAAAAAGTCACCAACAAAGAGAAACGGATCGAAGAAACTCAGGCAAAAATCGATCAGGTTATGAAGGAACAAATTTCTGAACTGGAACGCATATCCGGACTTACAAGCGAAGATGCGAAACAGATGATTTTAACGAATGTTGAACAAGAAGTTCGCCATGAATCGGCTCAAATGATTAAAGACATCGAACAGCAGGCCAAGGAAGAAGCGGATAAAAAGGCGAGGGAAATCATCACGCTGGCTATCCAACGTTGTGCGGCCGATCATGTTGCGGAAACGACGGTTTCCGTGGTTTCTCTTCCTAACGAAGAAATGAAAGGCCGGATTATCGGACGTGAAGGAAGGAATATCCGCGCGTTGGAAACATTGACAGGAATTGATCTGATTATTGATGATACGCCGGAAGCCGTTATTTTATCTGGATTTGATCCGATCCGCAGAGAAATTGCCCGTACTTCTTTGGAGAGATTGGTTGCCGATGGAAGAATCCATCCCGCACGCATCGAAGAAATGGTCGATAAAGCTCGAAAAGAAGTGGATGAACGGATTCGCGAATACGGTGAACAAGCTACCTTTGAGGTCGGTGTCCATGGGCTGCATCCGGATTTGATCAAAATTCTGGGCCGTTTGAAATTCAGGACGAGCTATGGCCAGAATGTGCTGAAGCATTCAATGGAAGTAGCGTATCTCTCCGGTTTGATGGCCGGGGAATTGGGGGAAGATGTAACATTGGCGAAACGTGCAGGACTTCTGCATGATATTGGGAAGGCTCTGGATCATGAAGTGGAAGGCTCTCATGTCGAAATCGGCGTGGAGATCGGGAAGAAATACAAAGAGCATCCAGTAGTGATTAACAGTATTGCATCTCATCATGGCGATTGCGAAGCAACCTCTGTTATTGCGATGCTGGTTGGCGCAGCGGATGCCTTATCCGCCGCAAGGCCGGGCGCCCGCCGGGAGACGCTCGAAACCTATATCAAGCGTCTGGAGAAGCTTGAGGAAATCTCCGAGTCCTTCGAGGGTGTGGAAAAATCCTATGCCATTCAAGCGGGACGCGAGGTCAGAGTCATGGTGCAGCCGGAAAAAGTCGATGATATCGAAGCGTTCCGTTTGGCTCGTGACATCACGAAGAAGATTGAGGGTGAACTCGATTATCCGGGTCACATCAAAGTAACGGTAATTCGTGAAACACGGGCGATCGAATACGCAAAATAAATGAAGATCGGATGAAAAGTGGCTGCCAAGGCCACTTTTCTCCATCTATCTCGAAAATTCACTTCCGCTCAAAATGTATTTATTGTGAATCTTCGAGGGCGCTTATCTTTTTTTAGCCAAGCTCATTCAGTTGATAATCGTTAGGAGGGAAGCGCCATTAACATTTTATTTATTGGCGACATCGTGGGTTCTGCGGGAAGGAATGCCGTGAAGCAGTTGCTTCCGCAGCTCAAAAACAAATGGAATCCCACATTCATTATCGCAAATGGCGAGAACGCCGCAGCCGGAAGAGGAATTACTTCCAAGATCGTCAACGAGTTGTACGATCAAGGCGTTCACGGCATTACCATGGGAAATCATACCTGGGATAACAAGGAAATATTTGATTTTATCGATGAAGGGGATCGCATGGTCAGACCGGCGAATTTTCCCGCGGGAACTCCCGGAAGAGGTTGGACGGTCCTGAAATCAGGGAACAAGGAGCTGGTCGTGATCAACATACAAGGGCGGACGTTTTTGCCGGCGATTGACTGCCCGTTTCAGAAAATGGATCAGCTGTTGGATGAAATTCCCAGCAAGCACAAGCATATCTTCGTCGATTTTCACGCCGAAGCGACATCCGAGAAAATCGCGATGGGATGGTATTTGGACGGCCGAGTTTCCGCCGTCGTCGGTACCCATACTCATGTACAAACACATGACGAAGCCATTCTTCCTAAAGGAACGGCCTATGTCACCGATGTGGGTATGGTCGGTTCCAAAGAAGGCGTGTTGGGGATGGAGAGAGATGCGGTCATACAAAAATTCAAAACGGCTCTGCCCGTACGATTCAATGTGCACGAAGGGAAATGGCATTTTCACGCAGTATTGATTGAATTGAACGAGCAGACGGGAAGGTCTGAACGGATTCGGCTCCTTCGCCATTATGAGAATGAAATCTTCATGGAATGACAGGATCCCCCAAAAATATTAATGTTCTAAATATTTTGAAACTTTTCCTCCGGGAAGAAGGAATTTTTTTGAATTCCTCGAATATTTATTATTAGTGGAATCAACCCATCATTCCCAAGGAGGTACTTACATGGAAGTATTAAAAGTTTCAGCAAAATCCAATCCAAACTCTGTAGCAGGCGCACTTGCCGGTGTACTTCGCGAACGCGGCGCCGCTGAACTTCAGGCGATCGGTGCGGGTGCACTTAATCAAGCAATTAAAGCCGTTGCGATTGCAAGAGGATTTGTTGCACCTAGTGGAGTTGACCTGATTTGTATTCCAGCTTTTACAGATATTAAAATCGACGGGGAAGATCGGACTGCGATTAAACTGATTGTCGAACCGCGTTAATTTTGTTTCTGAGGGTTGCAAAATATTAATGCTGCAGGACCTGTTTACAGCGTAGACAGGTTTTTTGTGTTTTATTAAGGAAATTATCGTTTATACTGATAAGGAAAGAGGGTTTTTCTGATGAAAGCTGTCATTGACAATCACTGTGACGTTTTATGGAAAATGCATATGAACTCGAAAATTACGTTTTCAGATGATAAGCATTTGGATGTCACGCTTCTGCGTTTGATTAAAGCGAAGATGATGATGCAGAATTTTGCGATTTTTATTTCGGATGAAATTGAGAATCCACGGTTTGATCATATTCTGGAAATGATCGACTTGTTCCATTCCAAAATTTTAACGCATCAGCAAATGCTGTTTATACGAAACCGCGGCGATCTGGTACGGGCCAAAAAATCGGGCAAAATCGGCGCGCTGTTAAGTCTGGAGGGTGCCGAAGGCATTATGGGCAGCAGGACCTATTTGCATACTTTGTATTATTTGGGTGTAAGAGTGCTGGGAATTACTTGGAATTATGCCAATTGGGCTGCAGATGGAGTGAAGGAATCGAGACTGACCGGCTTTTCGGTCAAGGGTCGGGCCATGGTCAAGGACTGTGAGCGGTTGGGCATCATTTTGGATGTCTCTCATTTGTCGGAGCCGGGATTCTGGGAATTGGTGGAAATGAGTAGCAGGCCGTTTATCGCTACGCATTCGAACGTTTATGAGGTTTGCGCGCATCCCCGAAATTTGAAGCAGGATCAGATTAAGGCGATTATCGCCGTCGACGGACGAATCGGAATCACTTTCGTCCCTTATTTCGTATCTTCCTCGGGAGAAGCCTCAATCCATCAGCTGCTGCTGCATATTGACAGAATTTGTTCCCTCGGCGGGGTTAAGCATATCGGGTTTGGCTCGGATTTTGACGGAATCACGAAGTGGATCGCCGGTTTGCGCCATCCGGGAGAATTCGAAAATCTTGCGGATGTGCTGAGCAAATATTACAAACCTGAGGAAGTCGACGGGTTTTTATATGGGAACTGGTATCGGTTTTACACTGAAAATTTACCTGAAGAATAATTATGAATTGCCCCGTGAATGCAAATGATAATAATAAAGAAACGGGACAGAAATCCATCTAAAACAGATATGATTTCAATCTAAAAATACTATGTAACGGAATTGTTAAAAACTCTTGCAATTTAATGAGAGGAATCATAAGATTTAATATGGTTATGAAGTAGAAATCATTATGAGTTGTCTAATATTGTCTGATTTCATCATTTCTACGAATATTTTACCATGTTATTGTTATTGACAAATTAAAGGGGTGGACCTAAGGTGATCAGTCAATTGTCTTGGAAGATCGGTGGCCAGCAGGGGGAGGGGGTAGAAAGTACTGACCGGATATTCTCCAGTTCGCTGAGCCGTTTAGGATATTATTTATACGGATATCGGCATTTTTCTTCCCGCATCAAGGGTGGACATACGAATAATAAAATCAGAATCAGCACGAAGCCCATTCGATCGATTTCCGATGACTTGGATATTCTCGTCGCATTTGACCAGGAATCGATCGATTTTAATGCGCATGAGCTTCGCCAGGGAGGCGTCATCATTGCCGATGCGAAATTTGATCCCAAGGTTCCGGAGCATATCGATGCGCGTCTTTTTCCCGTTCCGATTACGGCGATTGCAGAAGAATTGGGAACTTCCCTGTTCAAAAACATGGCTGCTTCCGGAGCATCCTGGGCGCTGCTGGGATTGCCTTTGGAGGTTTTCAACAAAGCTGTTGAAGAAGAATACGGCCGAAAAGGCGCGGCGATCGTTGAGAAAAATATCGAAGCCGTCCGCAAGGGCGCACAGTTTATTCTGGATCAGGCGGGAGGCCCGTTGGAGGAATTTACGTTGGCTGCTCCCGACGGCCGGCAGAAGCTGTTCATGATCGGCAATGAAGCATTGGCTCTTGGCGCGCTTGCAGCGGGCTGCCGTTTTATGTCCGCTTATCCGATTACCCCGGCATCTGAAATTATGGAATATTTGATTAAGTACTTGCCGAAATTCGGAGGAACCGTCATTCAAACTGAAGACGAAATCGCTGCCGTTACGATGGCAATCGGAGCTAATTACGGCGGAGTCCGTTCATTTACTGCTTCTGCGGGTCCGGGTCTTTCGCTGATGATGGAAGGTATCGGTTTGGCCGGTATGACGGAAACGCCGATTGTCATAGTCGATACCCAACGCGGCGGTCCGAGTACGGGTCTGCCGACAAAGCAAGAGCAATCCGATTTGAATGCGATGATCTACGGTACGCATGGGGAAATACCGAAGATCGTCATCGCGCCCAGCACCATCGAAGAATGTTTCTATGATATGATCGAGGCATTCAATCTGGCCGAACAATTCCAGCTTCCGGTTATCGTCATGACCGATTTGCAGCTGTCTTTAGGCAAGCAATCAGCTGAAATGCTGGACTACAGCAAAATCAAAATCGATCGGGGATATTTGGTCAAGGATTTGCCGCAACTGGCTGAAAACAAAATGTATACCCGATACGCATTCACGGAAAACGGTGTTTCCCCGCGCGTATTCCCAGGTGAAAAGAACGGAATCCATCATGTGACGGGCGTTGAGCACGATGAGGAAGGACGCCCCTCGGAGAATGCGGCAAACCGCAAAAAAATGATGGATAAACGATTGAAAAAATTGCAGTATGTGAAGGTGACCAACCCGATCATTGCGGATGCTCCGCACGAAGCTGCCGATCTGTTGATCATCGGGATGGGCTCGATCGGCGGAACAATCGACGAGGCCAGACAGAGATTGGAAAAGGACGGAATCAGCACCAACCATGTTACGGTTCGATTGATTCACCCGTTCCCGACTGAAGAGCTTAAGCCCCATTTGGAGAAGGCGAAAAAAATCGTTGTCGTTGAAAATAATGCAACAGCTCAGCTTGCATCGCTGATTAAATTGCATCTTGGCTTCGGCGAAAAGATGCACCATATCTTGAAGTATGATGGAACACCGTTTCTTCCTTCGGAAATCTATAATGAATGCAAAGGTGTGAACTAAAGATGGCTACATTCAAGGATTTTCGCAATAATATCAAACCGAACTGGTGTCCAGGCTGCGGAGACTTTTCCGTACAGGCCAGCATTCAACGGGCAGCAGCCAATGTAGGCTTGGAGCCGGAGCAGTTAGCCGTTGTTTCCGGTATCGGCTGCTCGGGAAGAATCTCCGGTTATATTAACGCATACGGACTTCATGGGATTCACGGCCGTTCTCTTCCCATCGCCCAAGGGCTGAAAATGGCCAACAGGGATTTGACGGTCATTGCAGCAGGCGGTGACGGCGACGGATTTGCCATCGGTATGGGCCATACAGTTCATGCGATTCGCCGGAATATCAATTTGACCTACATTGTCATGGACAATCAAATTTACGGTTTGACCAAGGGGCAGACATCTCCCCGCAGCGCCGAAGGCTTCAAGACCAAGAGCACGCCGGAAGGCTCGGTGGAAACAGCCTTATCGCCTTTGGAAATGGCTCTCGCAGCCGGCGCAACGTTCGTAGCGCAATCTTTTTCCAGCAACTTGAAGCAGTTGACCGATTTGATCGAACAAGCGATTCATCATGAAGGCTTTTCATTCATCAATGTGTTCAGCCCTTGTGTGACGTTTAACAAAATCAATACCTATGATTGGTTTAAAGAAAACATCGTCGATCTTGCCGAAATTCCGGATTACGATTCATCCAACCGGATTATGGCCATGATGAAGATTATGGAGACCAAAGGCATGCTGACAGGCTTGATTTATCAAAACAAAGAAAAGAAAAGCTATCAGAACATGATTCCGGGATTTGCGAAAGAAGCACTTTCCAAACAGGACCTGATGCTGACGGAAGAGCAATTCAACAATCTGGTCAAAGAATTTATTTGATCTGCGGTTATCGAGAAAGCATGTGATTCGGTCACATGCTTTTTCTTTACCGCACCGGGATTCGGCGACATCTTTGAAAAGGCTTTTTACCGATTTACCGCAAAGGGGGGGGACGATTCGTTGAAACAGGTTCCAATCGGAGTATCCGCGCGCCATATCCATCTGTCAGCGGAACACCTTGAAGCATTGTTCGGCTCGAGCTATGATCTGCGGAAGCTCAAGGATCTGTCCCAGCCCGGTCAGTTCGCTGCGGTTGAGACCGTACGTGTGGAAGGTCCGAAAGGATTCTATGATCATGTGCGGATTCTGGGTCCGGTCCGCAGCCAGACACAGCTGGAAATTTCGATGTCGGACAGCAAGGCGCTCGGTTTGGAATGTCCCGTCAGACAGTCCGGCGATCTTGAGGGATCTCCGGGTTTTAAGCTGATCGGTCCTTCAGGTGAATTGGAAGTGAAGGAGGGGGCGATCGTGGCGGCCCGGCACATTCATTTTAATACGAAAGAAGCGGAACAATGGGGAATCCGCAACCAGCAGTTATTGAGGGTAAGGGTTAACGGAAAGCGGCCGCTCATTTTCGAGGAGGTCATGGCCAAGGTGTCCGACCGTTATGCGTTGGACATGCATATTGATACGGACGAAGCCAACGCTGCGGGAATTGAGGGTGTCTGCTCGGGGGAGATTCTCGATTGGTAAGCGGCCGAACCGACCGACCCGATGTTCGATCCGTTAAGGTTCCTAAATTGTTCATTTGGTGATTCGAGCGTCTGATGTTATAATGGACTATTGAGCAGGGCATCAAAATTACCGAATGGATATAGAGGGGAAGTGAGTTTGATGAACAAGGAGGGACCAAATTCAACGGACATAAAATCCGTCAAGGGTGAAAGGGACTACTCCAATTACTTCGATTTCTCCAGCGCGAAAGTCGTGAAAGAGCAAAGCGGCGCAACGACCTACCGGATCGGCGGACGGGATATTACGATAAATTCAGCACCGAGTTATCAGGATGAAAAACGCAGGGGCAAGGAAGGCGTACAGGTTCATTACGATTTTAACATTCCCGAAGAAATGCATCAATTTGGGCGCGGCAAGCATTACATGATTCGAACCTACGGCTGCCAGATGAACGAGCACGACACGGAAACGATGAAAGGCATGCTCGAACAAATGGGCTATACGGCAACCGAGGACAAAAACGAAGCGGACATCATTCTGCTGAATACCTGCGCCATCCGCGAGAACGCGGAAGACAAAGTATTCGGGGAACTGGGTCATTTAAAGCCGTTGAAAACCTTGAAGCCGTCGCTGCTGCTTGGCGTTTGCGGGTGCATGCCGCAGGAAGAAACGGTTGTGAACAAGATTTTGCAGAAGTATCCGTATGTCGATCTGATTTTCGGCACGCACAACATTCACAGATTGCCGAAATTGATCAAGGAAGCATATCTCAGCAAGGAAATGGTCGTTGAGGTTTGGTCCAAGGAAGGGGATATCGTCGAGAATCTCCCGAAAAAGCGTGAGGGCTTGAAGGCTTGGGTAAACATCATGTACGGCTGCGATAAGTTTTGCACGTACTGCATCGTTCCTTATACCCGCGGCAAAGAACGCAGCCGCAGGCCCGAGGACGTTCTGACGGAGGTTCGCGAGCTCGCGCGTCAGGGCTTTAAAGAAGTCACGCTCCTGGGACAGAATGTCAATGCCTACGGCAAAGATTTTGAGGAACTGAATTATACGCTTGGCGATCTGTTGGATGATATTCGCAAAATCGATATCCCGAGAGTGCGCTTTACCACTTCGCATCCGCGCGATTTTGACGACCGGTTGATCGAGGTGCTGGCGAAACGCGGAAACCTGGTCGAGCACATTCATCTTCCGGTGCAGTCCGGAAACAATGAAATCTTGAAAAGAATGAGCAGGAAATATACAAGGGAGTCCTATTTGGAGCTTGTGTCCAAAATCAAAAAAGCGATTCCCGAAGTCGTGCTGACAACCGATATTATTGTCGGCTTTCCCGGAGAAACTGAGGAGCAATTCCAGGACACGCTGTCTCTGGTGCGCGAGGTCGGGTTCGAATCGGCCTTTACCTTCATTTATTCACCGCGGGCGGGTACGCCTGCCGCGTCGATGGAGGACAATGTACCTGAGGAAACCAAGAAAATGCGGTTGATCCAATTGAATGAAACGGTGAACGAATTCAGCCGCCGGAGTAATGAAGCTCTGAAAGGCTCTGTCGTTGAGGTGCTGGTGGAAGGCCAGAGCAAGACGAATCCCGAATTTTTGTCCGGGCGGACGCGCACGAACAAACTCGTGCATTTTGCGGGTCCTGCTCATTTGACCGGTTCTTTCGTCCATGTACGGATCACCGAGCCGCAAACATGGGCGTTGAAGGGTGAAATCGTGAGGATGGATGAAACAGTTGTGGTTTAACATAATTATATTATGTTAACTTTATAGATGGACATTTTCAAGGCAGAACAAGAAGAAGTTAGGAGAGTGTTGTCGTTGACGGAAGAGGCTCGCCGCATCATGTCCCATCCGCTGGAAGAGTTTTCGGTCAGAGATTTAATCGTACGGGATGATATCCTTGCCAAAACCAAAGAGCTTGCAGATTTGCTTTCCACATCGGACGAGGTGGAGACCTATCGCAAGGCGGAAAAATTGATTCAGCAAAATGGTCAGGTGCAAGGATTGATTAGTTCCATCAAAAAGAAACAAAAAGAACTTGTGGCATTTGAAACGACGTTCAAGAATGCGCAAATGGTTGAAAAAATCGAGAATGAAATCAAGGAGCTGGAGGAAGAACTGGACCGGATCCCGATCGTCAATCAGTTCCGGCAAACCCAGGACGATATCAATTATTTGTTGCAAATGGTCGTATCCGTGATTCGTGATACGCTTTCGGAAAAAATCGCAGTGCAAGCCGGTACGGAAGCGCCGCCGACTTCATGCAGCGACTAAACGGCATGAATATGAAAAAACACCTCATGAGGACAAGGACATAAGGTGTTTTTTCATGATATCGTTATATGCGCCGTTCAATCCGGATGAGCCGTAGGTTTGCTTGTATTGCAGCACAGTGCCTTTGCTCAGCACTTGTCCCGCATTCAAAAATAAGGCGTGGTCGGCAGTTTCCTCAGCAATTTGCAAATGGTGTGTGGAGAAAATGATGGTTTGCCCGGACTGCTTGAGCGTGCCGATCAGCTCCACAAATTTCTGCATCCAGTACGGGTCCAGGCCGTTGGTCGGCTCATCCAGCACCAGCAGCGGTGGAGCGGCTAACTGGGCTTGGGCAAACAGCAGTCTCTGCTTCATCCCCTTGGAGAAGGATGATACTTTTTTGCTTCTGACTTCGAATAGGCCTACAAGCTCGAGAAGTTCATCCGCACGCGCCTTGGACACTTTTTTGAGCCCGGCGTAAAAATACAGCGTTTCTTGAGCCGACAGCTTTGAACCGAAATCGAAATCATCCGGCATGTAGCCGATATTATTCACGTACGCCTGACGGTTCATGCTCACCTCCAAGCCGCTGACCCTGATCGTACCGCCATCGGGACGGAGGATGCCGACAATCATTCGCAGAATGGTGCTTTTTCCGGCGCCGTTGCCTCCGCATAAAGCCATTACCTGTCCTTTATACAGCTTCAGCTGCAGAGGATGGACAATGGTCTGGTTTTTGACGGTTTTGCTGATATCGCGAATATCCAGGATCAGTTTGTTCTCAGCCATGGTTTCTGCCCCTTTCCCAAATCCATACCGCCAAACTCACGGTCAGACCGATCCACAATAAGCAAATCAGGACAAATGCGAAGTTAGCCGTGGAGCTGCTGTCAATCCAACGGATCCACTGATAATATTCAGGCCCGAAAACCGAACCCCCGCCGAGCTTCATGACCACGAAGATGCGGATAAACTCAGCCGGATTCAGCAAGCTCACACCCTCCAGAACCGGCTTGATCCACGGATAGGGGAGAAAGCCCAATACCGAAACGAGCAGCGTCGGCCAGCCCAGAATCAACAAAAACCACAGTCCGACACCGATTGTAAGTGCCTGCCAGCGGTTTAATGATAGAGCGCCGAGCAATATCGCGATGCCGAGAAATATCACAACGATCAGCATGGAGAAAATAAAATACAGCATCAGATCTCGGGGTGTGAAGCTTTTGCCGGTCAAAAAACCGAGCAGCCCGGAGAAGCCGTATCCAAAGCTGATGATCGTAAAAAGCACGACCGTCAATCCCAGATATTTGCCCCATAGAAGCGTGGGACTGGAAAGAGGATAGGTGGCAAGCAAATGCCACCCGCCTTCCTCTTTTTCTGCTGTCACTGAAAATGAACCCAGCAGCAAAGCCATCAGCGGCAGCAAATATAAGATGAGATTCAGCATCGTTCCGGTTGTGTGCGTATAACCGCCGATTTCCCCTTGAGACTGGATCAACAGCAAAGCGGTGCTGAATAATGTGAAAAGGCCAAGAAACGAATAGGACCACGGGTTCCGGAACCCCAACTTGATTTCCCGCTCTGCAATGGCCAGCAGTTTCATACTTTTCACCTACTATTTAATGACTGTTTTGCATATTCATGGAATGATTTTGATTGTTCGAGTCCTGATTGTCCGATTTCATGCTGTCGGAATTCATATTGTTCATGTTGTTTGAGTTCATGTTGTTCGAACCCATGCCATGCTTTTGTTTCATTTCTTTCATCATGTCCATGTTGCGTTCCCAAGAATGGGTGTCCAGATCGGCCAGCGTCAACAGCTTTCCTGTTTTTTGCCGATCGATATAGGCTTGCGCATCCTGTGCGCTTTTAAACGAATATACTCCAAAGGCCATCGGCGTACGATAGTTTTTGTCGTAGACAAAGCCGGCGTCCTCAATACGAACCCATTCTTTGGTATTAAAGTCGCGGACAAAACGCTGCTCCACTTGATCGGTTCCATTCTGTTTCGTCCATTTGTACATGTCGCCAAGATCGTCGAACTTCAGCACTTTTCCATCCTTCAAGAATAGTTCGGTGGCATGCGGTCCGTCTTCAATCAGCATATTGCATACGACGCAGCGATCCACGCCCTCCGTAATGTCGACAGGTTGTACCGTTTGTTTGCCGCATCCGGCAGCGATCAATACCAGCAACAGCAATCCAAGCAAATTCCATTTTTTCATTTTCGTAGAACCCCCCAATAAGTGATAATCAAAATACTGATCAAAAACAGCAGAAAACTGAAGATAAAACCAACAGAACGATGGTGCGTGCTAACGGATTCGAACGGATCGGCCGCCGGTCGGATCAACGGCGCGGCGTCGGTCAACCACTGATCGGTGCCGGCGTGAAATAAGCTTTCCAGGAAAACGATGCCCGGCGAGCCGAAAAACAATTGAAAGGAAGGAGCCGCATTCGTCAACGTCAGGAAAAACGGGCTGATCCGGTAAGGCAGATCGCTTTGACCGTCGCCTTGCAGATCGATATTTTGGGTATCGTCCCAATAGTTTCCGTCCAATTCGTTGCCGCCGCTTTGTTTGGCTTGAGCTTGAATCACATTGGAAATGAACGAATTGCGAACAAGCTTGTTGCGGCTGGACTCAATCGCCTGCAGACCGATAAAGTTGAAAGCGACCGTGTTATCCGTGATGATATTGGAAGAAGACAACTCCATATAAATGCCGACCCGGTTGCCCTCCATATGGTTATCCCTGACGACCGCGTTCTTTACGTCATAGAGCAGCAAGCCTTGCGAATTGACGTTTTGGCTTTGCTTGTAATACCGATTTTGCTCGATTTGCGTCCGGTTTGTTCCCATCACCATCAGGCCTGTCACATTGCGGATTCCGACATTTCCTTTCACGATCGTGTCTTTGGTGAACATCAAATGCGTTGCGTAGCGCGAATCCGAAACGGTATTGTCCAGTATCCGGTTCGCCTCGCTGCTTTCCAGATAGATCCCATCCTGCATGCCGGAAATGGTGCAGGAAACGATCCGGTTATCATGGGAACCCCATAAGTCGATCCCGTTTCCCCGTCGAAACAGCTGTTTTCCGCTCCCGGATTGGTTTCCCAAGCCGGAGATCCGCAATTCCCGCAGCAGGCTCTTATGCGCTTTCCTTAATTGGATTCCGCTTCCCGAGGTTTGGATCTGAAGCTGTTCCAGAACATGTCCGCTGCCTTGCAGAACGATTGCCGGAATGTCTGGAGGATTGAGCTCGTCCACCACATGAATCCCCGTCATGGTTACCCGGTCGGCATTCACGGTGATGACGGGCTGACCGCCCTGGCCGGTTATCGTCACATTGCCGTTTCCCTGAAGCGCGATCGGTTTATTGATGATGATCGGCCCCTCGTACTGACCGGGCGGAATCGTCAGTTCTCCGCCCGCAGTTGTGCGGTCAATGAGGGACTGGAGGGAATTCCGAGCATTGGTTTCCAAAGCTTCAGCTTGTTCGGCGGACAGCGTGAAGCTGCTCAACAGCCAGCCGAATAACATGAGCATTGCCGGGAATAGACGTTTGATCAACCTGCGTTAACCTCCGTTATGTGCAGCATGGTTCACATTATATCATCTAATCTGAAATCTGTTTTCAGGAACTGAAAATGAAATGTTTCGAATCTGAAAAAATTAAGTGACAGATTTTTGAACTGCTCCCAAATGACATGTTTACCCATTGAAACCCGCATATAGGATTTAGGATTTTTCTTCATGGGATTTCGACATTCCAAGCTTGTGTCAAAAGTGATAGAATATATAAAATAAGGATAGCATTATGGGTGAGATTGGAGTATGGAACAATCATGAGCGTTATGAATCAGTGGTGCTCGGTCATCTTATCCGGTGGACGCAGCAGCCGTATGGGCAGCTCCAAGGCGCTGTTATCGATAAACGGCATGACGATGATCGAGCGATTGACGAGTTTGGCGGATGGCCTTCCCGGAGAAACGATCATTATATCCAATCCTTCTGATGAACAGAAAATCAAAGCTTTATGCGGCGATCGGGCCGAGGTGGTTCTTGATGAGCCGTCATTCCAAGGGGAGGGCCCGCTTGCCGGAATGCTTACGGCAATGACGCGCTGCAAAGCGGATTGGTACATGGTGCTGAGCAACGATATGCCTTATATCGACCATGCTTTCTTAAACGGATTGAAGCATCATGTGGAAAGTCATCAGCCGTTCGCGGACTTTGAAGCATATGTGCCGGAGCAGGACGGCCGGATTCATCCGTTTCCCGGCGTTTATCGCGATCAGGCTTCCCGGATCGAAGAGCTTCTCCGCCGCAAGCGGAAGAGTATCCGATCACTGCTTGACAATATCCGCAGCAGTCTTATTCCCGAGCAGGTTTGGAATCGTTGGTCGGCGGCTGCCGATCCCTTTTTTAATATGAATACGCCTGAGGATTTGAAGGTTTTCAGGCAAAAAGGAGAACATCGCGGTGGAGCGTAGAAAACCCATAAATGTAAGCGATGCGATACAGCAAATCACGAACCGGGCGGAACAGGGAACCGTTGAGACGGTTCCCTTGTTTGCTTCACTGCACAGATATCTTGCGGAGGACCTTATTGCCGATAGCCCCGTGCCTCCGTTTGACCGTTCGGCTTATGACGGCTACGCTGTACGTTCCGCAGATACGGCAGCCGCTTCACCGGAGTCACCCGTATATTTGAAGGTGATCGATGTGATCGGCGCGGGAACCATCTCGGAACGAACTGTTGGAGCAAACGAAGCTGTCCGCATCATGACCGGAGCTCCGATTCCCGAAGGAGCGGACGCAGTGGTCATGCTGGAATTGGCTGCGGAAATGGAGGATCGCGGCCGCTCCGGGATCGTCCTGAAGCGGCCGCTTCGGGCGGGGGAAAACCTGAGCCGCCGCGGGGAGGACATCGCCGAAGGAGAACGGATCATCGAAAGAGGCAGTCCGATCACGCCGGGCATGATGAATGTGCTGGCCACATTCGGCTATGACAGCGTGAAGGTGTACCGCAAGCCGGTTGTCGGCATACTCGCCACCGGTTCCGAGCTTTTGCAGGTGCATGAACCGCTGGTTCACGGCAAAATTCGCAACAGCAACACCTTTATGCTTGCCGGACAAATTCAGAACGCCGGCGGGGAGGCTGTCAACTATGGTGTAGTCTCGGACGATTTCGAACAAAGCTATGAAACGATTACCCGAATATTGAGCGAAGTGGATATCCTCCTTACCACCGGGGGCGTCTCCGTAGGCGACTTTGATTTTATTCCCGCCATCCTGGAACGAATGAATGCGGAGCTGCTGTTCAATAAGGTGGCCATGAGGCCCGGCAGTGTGACGACGGCGGGGATTTACGGGGGCAAGTGGATTTTCGGCTTGTCCGGCAATCCATCCGCCTGTTACGTCGGATTTGAGCTGTTCGCCGCGCCGCTTATCCGCCGGATTTCCGGAGCGGCTTCATACGCGCTGCCCGCAAGATTGAAGGCGGAGCTGCTGGAGGATGTGTCCAAACCGAGCCCGGTAGACAAGTTTATTCGGGGAACTGCGGAGAGCCGTCAGGGAAGAATCACGGTACGCACCGGCGGCCTGGACAAATCGGGCGCGATCTCCTCGCTGGCGGAAACGAACGTTCTGATCGCGATTCCTGCCGGAACAAAGGGTTTGAAAAAAGGTGATCAGGTTGAGGTGCTGTGGCTGAATTCCCCAATCAAAGGAATGATGAATTTTGACTGATATACCGGTACTGCAAATCGTAGGATACAAAAACAGCGGGAAAACGACGCTCATTGAAAATCTTGTCCGGCACTTGAAGGAAACCTCGGAGATACGGATTGCGGTCATTAAGCATCATAAGGGAACTTTTCCGTTCGATAAAGAGGGCAAGGATACTTGGAAATACCGGCAGGCTGGCGCGTCGGCGGCAGCGATCCAGTCGCCGGGGATGCTGGCCCTGTCGATGGATCACCAACAGGAAAAAACATTGGCCGAGCTGATCGGAGTGTTCCGGGCGCTGGGTCATTTTGAGTTGATTCTGGTAGAAGGCTATAAATGGGAAGCATATCCCAAAGCGGTTCTGATCCGAAATCGTGAGGATTTTGCCGAGCTGTCCGCGTGCGCATCCGTCTGTTTGTATGTTTTTGAAAAGCAAACCGATTATGACGACTATATGAAGCGTGAGAATCCGGGCATTCCGGCATTGCTTCGAAGCGATGAAGCGGGTTTGACGGCATGGGTGAGAAGGCTCCTGCCGGTACAAAATCTTATCTGCTCTCCCGATGAACGGGGGAGCATGATGATCAAAGACATGAAGCATTATACAGGGTGAAACGAGGGAAGACAATGGAAAAACGGATGACGATCCGTCGAAACATTCTTAAATACGGCGGCGGTTCGTTTTCGGAGCAGGAAGCTCTGATCGTTGTAGAGTTTCCGTTAACCGTGAAGCTCAACGGCGAGGAATTTGGCACGATGGTTTGCACGCCTGAAGGGCTTGAGGATCTGGTGATCGGTTTTTTGGCGTCTGAGGGGATTATTCGCTTTGTGGAAGAAGTGGACTCGCTATCCGTCGATGTTTCCAAGGGATTCGCTTACGTTGAGCTGAAGAATAAGCAGCCTGCGCACATGGACACGGTGTCCAAACGGTTCATCGGCTCCTGCTGCGGGAAAAGCCGCCAATTTTATTTCTACAATGATATGAAAACGGCAAAAACGGTGACCAGCCGCCTGCAAATCAGTCCGGAGCAAATCTTTGCTCTGATGGATGCCCTGCAGTCGGATTCAACGGAGTTCCAGTCGACCGGCGGCCTGCATAATGCCGCCTTGTGTACGCCGGATGGGATTGTGCATTTTGCGTCAGATATTGGCAGGCATAATGCACTGGACAAAATTTACGGCCATATGCTGAAGAACCGCATACCAGCTCATGACAAGCTGGTTGCCTTCAGCGGCCGCATATCCTCGGAGGTATTGTTGAAAATCGCCAAAATCGGCTGCGGCATCCTGCTCTCGAAATCGGCCCCAAGCGATTTGGCCCTGGATCTTGCGGATGATCTCGGCATCACGGCCATCGGCTTCATCCGGAACCGGCAGATGAACATCTATACGCATCCGCATCGGGTTCGCGTTTAGGGCTTTGCAACATGTGAATCTTTTTTAGTTTTACGTCTTTTATGACTGGCATGTACATATTGTTTTCCTATAAGCTTGTTTCATGGAGGATCTTATGGAATACATGCTGGCCGGCAGCGGCTTTTCTTCCCTTTGCACAGTAATCGGCGCTTTTCCCGCTCTATTCTTCAGAAACATCTCTTACCGCGGGAAAGACATGCTGTTGGCATTTACCGCAGGCTCAATGATTACCGCATCGATTTACAGCCTGATCCCCTCCGCCTTGAAGATCTCCAATTTATTCGTGATCACGACGGGCATTTTGCTGGGTACGATGATTTTGACCCTTATCGAGCTCAATTTGCCGGAGCTTAAGCCGGGAAACTCTTTGCATCCGTCTCTTGACGCTAAATCCGTGATGTTCCTGATCGCGATTACTCTTCATAATCTGCCCGAAGGGCTTTCCGTGGGAGTCAGCTATGCCAGCCAGTATCGGGAGCTGGGACCTTTGGTTTCCATTGCGTTCGGTCTGCAGAATATGCCAGAGGGCTTTTTGATTGCCTTGTTCCTGGTAACCAACCGGATCGATTCGCTCAAAGCGTTTTTTTTCACGACTGTCACCGCAGCGCTTGAGTTTTTGTTTGCCGTGCTGGGGTATCTGTTTACAGACAAGGTCAAGGATCTGGTTCCTTACGGATTGTCCTTTGCGGCGGGAGCGATGCTGTATGTGGTCGTCGAGGAAATCATGCCGGAAAGCTATGAGAACGGCCATGAAAAGCTAGCCGCTTTTTCTTTTATTTTCGGCTTGCTGACAATGATCATTTTCACGCACTTGTTTGAAGGATGACGAAGCGATCAACATACATAAGAGAGGCTGCGCGGAATTCAATTTGAATCCTCGGCAGTCTCTCTTCAGTTTGGGAGTCTTACAATGTTTTTTTCATGGCCCAAATATAGCCCGTATGCAGTCCTTCATGGTAGAAAGAGAAATTGATGATCTCCCCGATGGTCTTCATCTCTTTAAACGGCTTAGCCGCTTCCTGATCCAGCCGTCCGGAGAAGGTTTCGCGGATTTTCAGCATTTGATCCTTCAGGTGCTGTTTGAGCACCTCCAAAGAGGGAGGCGTTTGCTGCCAATCCGCCGGCTTCGACCCGTTCTTGAAAAGCTCGACGTAATCCCCGGGGATCCCGGACTTCTCATTATTCAATTGGAAGATAAGCATTTCATGAACGGTAAGAATATGTCCGAGATTCCACCGGATATTGTTGTTGAATCCGGCGGGAATACGGTCCGCGAGCTCCTCCGAGACATTCTCCAATTGATCAAGCATCCGTGATCTTGCAGTTTCCATAAATTTAAATACAAGTTCCTCTGACATGGGTTAACCCTCCTCCATCACTTTTCCCCTACAGTTTATCCTTGAAACGGAAGAAGTTCAATCAAAATTGCTCAAATAAAGATGGATGGGCAATCTCTTAAAAAGGAATAATTAAACAATCGGATTGGAATAATACGGACATATTTTGGTGAGATACGGAGGCGTCCAACATCAGGCAGGCACATCATGAGGTGACCCAAAAGGCGCAACTGATACAAGAAAAACTTGGCCACAGCAGTGACGTGGTTACCCGCCATGTTCATTTGGAGTCCGGACAAATGGCTGTGATTGTTTTTTTGGATGGACTGGTGGACAAGGAGCTTCTGGAAAAATTGATTCTTCCGTGGCTTTTGCAGGAGGGGAAACAAAGTGTCAGCTCCGAACGCTTGGAAAAGGAGCTTCCCGTCAGCGGACTTAAGCTGGAAACGCAGCAGCATCTAGTCGTTGACGCCGTTTTGTCAGGACAAGCTGTCCTGATCGTGCAGCAGCTTAAACCTTATTTTCTGATTTCCATCCCGAAATGGACACAGCGAAATCCCGATGCCCCGGCAATAGAATCGACCGTTAAGGGCACAAGGGAAGGTTTTGTGGAAACACTGTCCGTTAATCTTTCCCTCGTGCGGCGGTATTTGAAGGATCCTCGGTTGACAGTGGAGCAGATCTCTGTCGGCTCGCTGTCGCAAACCAAAGTGGCCATCTTGTATGTGCGGGAAATAGTCAATCCGGAAGTGTTGGATGAGGTAAGACAAAGACTTGGGCGGATCGAAACAGACACGATCTTAGCCTCCAGCCAGATCGAGCAATGGATCGAGGATAATGGCTGGTCGATATTTCCAACGATTCAAGTGACGGAACGTCCCGATGTCACTGCAGCTTCTTTGGCCGAAGGAAAAGTCGCTGTTTTTACCGATAATTCGCCGTTTGCCCTGCTTGTGCCATTCACTTTTATTGAAAGGCTTCAGAATATGGATGATTATTATGAAAAATGGCAGGTTGCCATGCTGATCCGTTTCGTCCGTCTCGTTGCTTTTGCGCTCAGTCTGTTTGTGCCGGGTTTATACGTAGCCTTGATTCATTACAATGCGGCGTTGATTCCGACAGATCTGCTCATCTCAATCATGAACTCGCATGCGCAAATTCCATTCCCTGTTATCTGGGAGCTGCTGCTCATGGAATTGACGATTGAGATTTTCCGGGAAGCGGGGATTCGGTTGCCCAAGCCGTTGGGGCAAACCGTCGGCATTGTCGGCGGCATCGTCATCGGGGAGGCTGCTGTTCAAGCTTCTCTGGTCAGCCCGATTACGCTCATTGTCGTGGCTCTTACCGCCATGGCATCATTCAGCGCGCCAAACTATTCTCTGGCATACTCTTTCCGTTTGCTGAGATTCATGTTCATCGGCTTGTCGGCCGTTCTCGGTCTGTACGGATTTGTATTCGGGGTAACCATCATTTTGATTCATTTGTCCAGTTTAAACAGCTTCGGTGTATCTTACCTGGCTCCCTTTGCACCACTCCGGCTTCGCGATTGGGTCGACCAATTGATGCTTTGGCCCGCTCGCTGGAGAAATTTCCGCCCGGCTTATTTGACAACACGGTCGAGAAAAGGGGATTGGAAGCCGTTGAAGAGAGGTTAGGATCTGTCTTGAGCGAACATGAAAAGCTGAAGATTTCCACTTATCAAATCGTCTGGCTGGTTGGCGCCTTTGCTCCGGTCGGTCTTACTTCGCTTCCCAGAGAATTGAACGAGTATACCCAACAGAGCGGATGGATGTTTGCTTTGGCCGCTTCCTTGCTGATTCTGCTGCCTATACGCTTACTGGTCAACCTGACCTCCCGTTATCCGCAGCAAAACTTCGCTTCCATTCTGGAATCCATTCTCGGTAAATTTGCGGGCAAATTCATGATGCTGATTTTGTCTCTTTACATCATAATCTCCACGGCCTTCAGCATCCGCATTATGACGGACGGGGTGATTACTTATTTGTTGTTCCATACACCCAAATGGATAATTATCGCCGCGGCTTTGGCTGTTTCCGTCTATGCAATACATAAAGGGGCAAAGACTATTATTCGTTTCAATGAATTCATACAGCCTGTTTTGTTCATGACATTTTTCGCCATATTCATTTTAGTTTTTAACAAATCTGATTTCACCAATTTACTCCCCTTGGTCTCACGGGAAATACAGTGGAGAAATGGGGTACTTCTTTCGGTGTATCCTTTTTTTCATTTACTGGCTCTCGCTTTTTTCTTCCCATTTACCGCAAATCCCAAGCAGCTATGGAATGGAGCCGTATGGGGAACTCAAATCATCAATTTCACCTTTTTAATATTGTTTATATTGAATATTGGAATTTTTGGCAGCACTGAATTGAATTATATCCAGCATCCCGGCATTGAGATGGCCAGATTGATTGAATTGCCGATTCTTGAACGAATGGAGATTGTATTTATGACGTATTGGATCCTTTATTCCTTCACTTTATTTATTGTCGGTACGTATTCGGGTTCGGTGGGCCTGCAGCAATTATTTAACCGGGGCCCAAGATCATGGTGGGCATTGGCGGTTGGAGCGGTCGTCTATGTTCTTTCGCTGCTTCCTGAGAATATCGATACCGTCCACCAGTTGGAGCTGCTTCTGAATCAAGTGAATGCGGTTATGATGTTTATGTTCGTTCCGCTTTTGACGCTGGCCGACCGGATTAAAAAGAAGGCGAGGAGTTAACGATGCGGTTGATGGGAATCTGCGCGGTATTGCTTAGCAGCACCATTATGCTTAACGGATGCTGGGATTATGAGCGGCTGGGAGCCCATGCGCTGATTACGGGAATCGCGGTCGATAAATATAAAGCTGGACATATACTGGGCATAGAAGTCATGGAAATACCGAAAGGGACATCTGGGAAAGCCGAACAGACCACGAAGCCGAAAGTGATTATAAGCTCAATTGGTATTGATTCTGTTGAAATTCCGCTTCATTCCATTCAAACCCGGATTTCCGGACAGCCTTTTTACCCGAATCTGCAGATTTTAATGATTGGCAAGGAACAAGCCCGGGCGGGAATCGCGGATATTATCAGCCATTTTATTCGGGATCCGGATATGCGGCGAACCACAGAGGCGGTGATTGCTCAGGACAAAGCGACGGAACTGCTGCAAGCGAAGCCGGATGAATCCCATTTCACTTCTATGTATGTGAAAGATATGGTGACTGCCGCAAGCTCGTCCGGCCGGACCATCAGCTCCGACATTGGGGAAATTTCCCGGAGCATCCATGAACAATCGGTTTCCCTGCTGCCTGTGGTAGAGCCGTCGAAGGATCGCAAAGAGGTCAAAGTGCTTGGTACCGCCATATTGAATAAGGAAAAATATATTGACATGCTGAATGTGAACGAGAGCGTCATGATCGCGTTCCTGAAAGAGGATATTGAACATGGGAGCTTGTTCATGAAGTGTCCGAAAACAGGCCAAGGTTCAGCCGCAATGGATATCATCAGCACCCGGTCCGATATTCGTCCGGAATTTAAGGGAAACAAGCTCCAGATTAGAGGAAATCTGAAATTGACCGGGTATTTGGCGGAATACACTTGCGCGGGCCAACGAATCGAAGGTCACGAAAATATAAAGAGGCTGGAAGCTTATTTTACAGAAAAGCTGAATCGCCGTATCAATACAACGGTAGGCTCGATCCTGCAGCGTTCAGGAGCGGATGTTTTGGACATCAGGGATTTTTTCGAAAAACGAAAACCGGACCAATGGGAGGCCATTGAGCCCGATTTCGGGAATTTACTGAAAAAAGCGAAGGTTGATATTCGAACAGATGTCCACATCAAATTAAAGGGTGCGGGAACTTGATCAGACTTCAATCGTCATGAACAGCCTGACATTGCGGATGATCCGCATGATTTCATCGGATATCTGCCATTCCTCGCGGTTGCCGTCTATTGTGCGCAATATGCCTTGAGCATGATAGAAGGACTTCAATTTCTCCATTTCCGTCAAGGATTGGCGGATTCGTTTCTCAATGACGGAAGGCGTATCGTCCGAGCGCTGAATAAGGATCTGTCCGCATCGATCGCAAATACCCGGTTTCAGCGGCGGCCGGAATTTGACATGGTAGATAGCTTTGCAATTGGGACAAATTCTTCGTCCGGACAGTCTCTCCAAGAGGCTCTCTGCGTCTACATCGATCCACAGAACATGGTCCGGCTTGCGCCTAAGCTTGTTGAGAAGCTTGTTGAAGGTCTGCGCCTGCTGAACCGTCCGGGGGAATCCGTCGATTACAAACCCATTCTCACAATCCGTTTGCTGAATCCGCTCCCGCACGATTTGCAGCGTGATCGCTTCAGAAACAAGTTCTCCTTGTTTCAGAGACGCTCCGATTTGTTTCCCCAGCGCACTTTGCTTCGCTGCTTCCTTCCGCAGCAGATCTCCGACCGACAGATGCGGTACGGCTAATTGCCGGGCGGTTTTCTGCGCTTGGGTTCCTTTGCCGGAACCGGGTGGTCCCAACAGGATCAATATCATATGCCCAACCTCCCGGGATAATCGAAAAAGTTGATGTATGTATATTCACGGACTGAACAGCGGGTTCGCTTGATCGTTTCGTTCGCCTGCCCAAAAAATGCCGGTTTTTTGAAATAATAGTGATTTTCATCACAGGGGGATTGCTTCAGCCGTTGTACAGTAATGAAGAATGGAGAATTCGCGAGAGGGTGATAATGAATGAACGAGAAAATTAACTTGGTGGCCTACGACGGGTCGGAAGATGGGGAAAAAGCCTTAAAAAAAGCGGTCAAAATCGCTTTCAACGACAAAAGCGTACATCTGTACATTCTTCATGTTTTGAAGCCGTTTGGTTCGTTGAGCGGATATCCATGGGTATCTTATAAGCAAATTTCCGAAAAAATGATGGAAGAGGTGAAGGAATCTCTCCGGATGCTGGACAATCCGCTGGACATCAAAATCATTGAAGGGAATCCTGCACCGGAAATTGTCCGGTTCGCCAAAGAAATCAATGCGGATATGATTATTCTTGGGAACAGAGGACTCAGCGGATTAAAAGGATGTCTGGGAAGCGTAAGCCATCATGTGGTGGAAAAAGCGCACTGCACCGTGATGGTTGTCAAGTAGCTCAAACCGTTGTCATTTGACAAATGAAAGATACGGAAGGAATTTGCTGGAATCAATCGAATAATATAAATATACCGCTAAATTTGTCATTCCTAATTGTTCTGATACGGGACGGATAACAAATATGAAAAAGCACTACGGAAAAATTATTGTTACCATCATTGTGATCGCGATGATCGCTGTTCATTATTCTTTTGACTTAACCACTTATGAAAATGTCGAAATTTTTGAAATGCTGATCATTTTTATAATGGCCTTCTTCTTCAGTCTCCAATATGATAAAGCGAAATATTACGCCAAAGAACTCATCAGGAAGCAGACGGAGATGAAAAGGATTTTTCATCATGTCGATGCGGCAATCTGGTCGAAGGATTTGTCAACCGATTCAGTGGAAATTTCCAAAGCGATTGAAGTGATATTCGGCATCGCCCGGCAGAATCTTATTGAGGATCCCGACGCTTGGATCAACGCGGTTCATCCGGAGGATCGGCACATATATCTGGAGATGCGGGCGGAATTGTTATCCGGGAAGCCGAGCATCCGGGAATACCGCATCATCTCTCCCGCCGATGGGACTGTCAAATATATTCAAGACCGCGGCAAGCCCATATTGGATGCAAACGGCCGTCTGGTTAAACTCATCGGCGTGGTTCTGGACATGTCCGATCGGAGACGTGTGGAAGAAAGCTTGCTCGCGACGAAGCACCAGTTGGAATCCTTTCTGGAAAATAACATCGATGCCATTGCGATTTGCGACAAATCGGGCAGGGTCATCCTGATCAATAAAGCCTTTGAGCAAATGTACGGTTGGAGCCAGAGTGAAATTCTCGGGAAATACATGTGGGAGCTGCCGACGATCCCGAGCGATTTCAAAAATGAAGCGGCCATGCTGAAAAATGAACTTCAAGCAGGGCGTTCCGTCAGGGAATTTGAAACCCGTCGTGTCCGGAGAGACGGGAGTCTCATTAATGTGATTCTGACTGGATCGCCGCTTCCCGACGCCAAGGGGAACATGGACGGCTGGTCATTAATTGCCAGGGATATTACGGAAAGGAAACGGACGGAGGAGCTTTTACTGCAGCAGGAAAAACTCTCGATTGCAGGCCAATTGGCTGCAGGCGTGGCGCATGAAATCCGTAATCCGTTCACTTCGCTGAAGGGCTTCCTCCAGCTTTCGAAGTCCAAGCTTGATCAAAAGCACTACGATATTATGCAGTCCGAGCTGAGTCGGATCAATGATATTATCGACGATTTTCTGCAGTTGGCCAAACCGCAGAGAATCAAATTTCAGGTGACGGACCTGCACGCGATTTTGAAAGATATTGTGGCGATATTAGAGACGCAGGCCATCTTGAACAATATTCAGATCCTACAAGATTTGCAGGAGCAGATTCCGCTTATAACGTGCGAACCCAATCAAATCAAGCAAGTATTGATCAATCTTTTGAAGAATGCGATGGAAGCCATGCCTCACGGGGGAAATATCCTGCTGCAAATGAAGCATGAGGATGAGGATCGGATCCTGCTGCGAATACAGGACGAGGGCATAGGAATAGCGGAAGACCGCCTGCCCAAATTAGGCGAGCCGTTTTATACGACGAAGGATCATGGAACCGGCTTGGGATTAATGCTTTGCTACAAAATCATCGATCATCATAAGGGAAGAATAGAAATCCGCAGCGAACTCCATAAGGGTACGACAGTAGATATTATTCTTCCCGTTCAGAGCGCTTAGAGCTTATCTCTTTTGTCAGATCCGGCAGATTTCTTTCGGGCAAGCGGGATATTTGGGACAATTGCACACATAACGCAAATCTTCCATGCGGCGGATCACCAGTTTGCCGTTTTTCATTTCTACAATGCCTTCGTCTTTAAACGCGCTCAGCATCCGATTCACACTTTCCCTGGTCGCCCCGATCATGTCCGCGATTTCCGCATTGGTCAGCTTAATGTTCAGACGAGTTCCCTCCGTACAATGGACTCCATACGAATTGCTCATCCGGATCAAGGTCGAGGCGAGAGCCCCTTGTTTGCCGTAGAACAGCAAATCGCGGAATTTGGATTGGGTCGTCTGGTGCATCATGGCCATCCACTTCATGAATTCCACGGCAAAATCCCCGTGCTGGTATAGGAGCACCTCCAAGTCTTTTTTCTGAATGATGCCGATGTCGGCGTCCTCTATGATCTCCGCGCTGAAGCTGTTTAAGCCTTCACCGAAGCTTCCGAGCTCCCCAAACAAGTCTCCTTGCCGCATAATCGACAAAATTAAATTTCTGCCGTCTTCCGTCGATTTGAGCAGCTTCACCCTTCCTGAGCGAATATAATACAGCTTGCCGGCATCTTCGCCTTCCCAGAACAGATAGGCGCCTTTTTTGGCTTTATGTGGATACATGATGCTTTGCATCAGTTCAAAGTGGTCTGCATTAAAATAACTTCCGTTTTCGTCCTTGGAGGTTGTAGTCTGCTGTTGGGTCATGACAGCCATTTGATTCACTCCTTCATCGGTTATGCAACTATCATATCGTGAAGTCCGGCTGAATGTTATCGGGAGATTTCCTGAACCTGTCAGGATGAATTCCCTGAACTTGGTATGAGAAAAATCACAGCAGACGAGAAAATACCCTGAGCATGGAGATCCGATTCTCCTTATCATTACGTTTTATTTCTTGTAAACTTTCAGGGAATTCCCTGAATTACATTCCCCCTTAAAAAATATAGAATGGAGTATGCAGGAAGCTGTACTGTACGGCTTAGAGCAGACAGGTGGGATTCAATTGAAGGACGTGCAAGTGCAAATCGAATATTTGCTGCATTCCCTGCGGGAGACGACTTCAAGCGATTTTTCCGCTTTGGGCTTCCTGGAACCGCTCGATCAACGGATTCGATGCGATTATGTATCCGGAAACCAGAACGAGAAGTTCAAGAATATTGTGCTGAGGCCGGGAAAGGGGATCGCCGGTGAAGTGCTCCGGCGCCGAAGACCGTTTATATTGGATGCTTCGGTCCAGGATGCCGGAATGCAGCGCATGAATTTTCCCATCATGCTGGCTGAAAATCTGCAATCCGCTGCAGCCGTTCCTGTAAGGATCAGCGAGGAAGACTGGGGAGTGCTGCTTGTTGCTAGCCGCTCACTGCGTCAATTTCTCAGCCGGGAAATAGAGATGCTTGAGCAGTCGGCCGACCGTTTGGCCGTTCTCCTGCGGGCAGCAGAACTAAAGAATGATTAATTATTTTTCCAAATCTACGAATTCCTGATTGTAGGAATTCGTTTTTTTATTTATGATGGAAACAAGTGTGATAAAAGTCACTGACAAAACAGAAACAATGTGGAGAAGAGGAAGGAAGCGGGATATGACCAGAATTCTGGTAGTGGACGATCATGCCGTCGTTCGATCCGGATTAATGATGCTGTTGAACAACAAACACGGCATGGACGTGATCGGAGAAGCGGCGGACGGAAACGAAGCCATTGAATTGGCGGTCAAGTTGCAGCCTGATGTTGTATTGATGGATTTGAGCATGCCCGGCGGAATGGACGGTATGACGGCCACAAGCGAATTGAAGAAGCAGCTTCCCGAAACGGCGGTGCTTATTCTGACCATGCACGATGATGAGGAATATTTGTTTCGCGCCATTCATGTCGGCGCTTCCGGCTATATATTGAAGAGCGCTCCGCACGATGAGCTGATGACGGCTATTCAATCGGTTGCCAAAGGAGATGCTTATTTATACCCCACTGCAACGAAGAAGCTGATGAGCGAATATTTGGATAAACTGAAAACCGGAGATTCATCCGGAACCTTCGACTCTTTGTCCGAGCGGGAAAAAGAAATTCTGGCATGGATCGCCAAAGGCTATTCGAACAAAGAAATCGCCGAACATTTGATAATCAGTGTGAAGACGGTAGAATCCCATAAAAGCAATCTGATGGAGAAGCTCAGCTTGAAAACAAGACCGGAATTAGTGAAATTCGCCATGAAAAAGGGGTTGTTGAACTTTGAATAACCGCGGGCAGCGTCCTTATCCGCAAGTGATCGGGCAGAACGCGGCGGATCTTTTGTCGCAGCTTGAAGGCCGGATTTCCAATCCGGAATTACAGGAAAAGCTGAAGCATTCCCTTCAGGAATTTGCCGATTTGAAGTTTGCCCTTGACGAATCGGCGATCGTTGCGGTCACCGACAGAAAAGGCACCATCAAATATGTCAACGATACCTTCTGCAATATTTCCAAATATTCCAGAGAGGAACTGCTGGGAAAAGATCATCGGATCATCAATTCGGGCTACCACGGCAAGGCTTTCATGAAGGATTTGTGGCAAACCATCGGAGCGGGAAAGGTATGGCGCGGAGAAATCAAAAACCGTGCCAAGGACGGAACTTATTATTGGGTATATACGACAATTGTGCCGTTTTTAGACGAGTCCGGGCGACCTTACCAGTATTTGGCGATTCGCAATGAAGTTACCCCTTTGAAGAAAGCGGAAGAAGAATTGAAAATGATGATGAACCGGGTGATGCAGATTCAGGAGGAGGAGCGAAAGCGATTTTCCCGGGAGCTTCATGACGGAATCGGACAAAGCCTGTTTGCCCTGCTGATCCAACTAGATCAGTTGACCGCCAGTTCCCCTGTTCCCGAGCTGGAGAAGCTTCGCCGCAGCGTATCGAACATCATGGCCGATGTGCGCAGCCTAGCCTGGGAGCTTAGACCTTCCGTGCTGGACGATTTGGGCGTGGTCCCGGCCATTCGCTCTTACCTGGACAATTATTCCCAACATTACGGAGTCCGCGTCGGGTTTGAATGCAATTTGCGGACCCGGCTGGATGTGCACAAGGAGACAACGATATATCGGATAATACAAGAAGCATTGACGAATACGGGCAAATATGCGGACGTCATGGAAGCGCAGGTTGCGGTCCGCGAGACGGAAACGAATGTGGAAGTAAGCATCATCGATAACGGGAAAGGCTTTACTCGCAGCCACCAAACCAAAGGGGTGGGGCTGTTCAGTATGGAGGAGCGTGCGCGGGGAGTGGGGGGACGGCTCGACATTGAATCGTCACCCGGAAGCGGGACGTTTGTGACGCTCATTCTGCCTAAATGAGGACTTACACACAGTTCTTTTTGTTGTACTAAATCCGCACGCTCATCCACTGAAAAATTTTTTCGAGCGCCTGCCGATTATCCAAAAACTGATGATGGCCTTGAGAAAATACGATATTTGCTTTATCGTCAGTCGGGATCGTTTCGAAAAACAGCTGAATTTTTTCTGAATCCACGATCGGATCATGTACATCATAAAGGAATATAGAGGGCAAATGGAATTTGGACGCTTCTTTTAATGCTCTCGTTCCGTTCCGAAGCAGCTCCATGAGCCATCGAGGCGTGTAATGCAGCACTAACGGGTCCTTCATTCCTTCAACCATCCAGTCCGGCATTTTCGTAAACCACTTAAACTTTTGAATCAACCGGTTGTTTTTTAGCGAATTCAGCGTGAGTCGTGGTGCCAGGATAGATGCGGCTTCAGTGGTTTTTCTGAAAAAATAGGGAAGCTTGCGGCGGACAGCCACTGCCGGGGAACTGAGAATCACCCCCGAAGGTTTAAAGGAAAAAAGCTGCAAGTAGCGGATAATCACTAACCCGCCAAGACTGTAGCCGGCAAGAAAGATTGGAAGCGGCGAGTATTTTCGGCGGATATCCACGACGATTTCGTGCAAATCCTGCAGATATTCATGAAATTTATACACGTGGCCGCGCTGTCCGCCAGATTGTCCAAATCCCCTTAAATCAGGGGCCATTAGAGCGATATTGTGTTTTAAACTTTCCATGCCGATCAAGGAATAATGCCCGGAATCCTCTCCAGCCCCATGGATCAGCAGAATAAGGCCTTTGGGTTGATCCGGCTTCCAGATTCGATAAAACAGAGGCGTATTTTTGCATAATATATAATTCGTTTCAAAATAAAGATTTTTAAACATGACAATCCATCCCAATCTTATTTTGATTGCATAGTATCTCCTTAGCGGAATGGAAGTATTCTTGTCAAAGGAAAGCGGCTGCCCAGCTTCATGATATCTTTCATATATTGGACAATAGCCGTGTATGCTGCGTTTTTTTTTCATACACTGTATGTATAGACGATACTGCCATTCCGGTTCGAAGGACACCTCCAATATCAGGAGGTTTACATCGGTCACGAATACCACAGGCACTTGTATTCCCATCATTGATCACTTAATCGTGATGGGTAACGTTGATATTTAAGCAGATATTTACAATATATTCACATGCGGAATCATTGGTGCAAGTTTCTTATGAACCGTCGGCTGCGGGCCGCGGTTTTTTTATATTCCTCGGATATGATATATTATTCATGAAAAAATATGTGAAAGGTCAGGAGTGCATATTCATGATAGAGGAACTTATGCTTGCAGCAAAAAACGGTGATACCGAAACGATGCAGCTGATTCTGGAGAAGCATCCGGAGCTTTTAAACGCCACCATGCCAAACGGGGAGAGCCCATTAACTGCGGCGCTGTATTACGGCAAACAGAAAGCCGTCGACTTTCTGTTGGACGCCGGGGTTTCCGTTACGATTCATGAGGCGGCGGCGCTTGGAGACACAGATACCTTATCGTATATGCTGGATCTTGAGCCGAGACTGATCTCCGAATACAGCTTTGACGGCTGGACACCTTTGCATCTGGCCTGTTTTTTTGGCGGATATGAGGCGGCGGAACTGTTGATTGACCGAGGTGCCGATGTACTGGCCCGCTCGCGAAACAATTTGGACAACATGCCGATTCACACCGCGGCCGCGGCTAAACGAACCGCTATCGTGCGTTTGCTGCTGGAACGGGGAGCCGATCCGAATGCCCGGCAGCATGGAGGGTGGACACCGATTCAGCAAAGCGTGAAAAATTTTGATGCCGAAATGACCGAGCTCCTGATTCAGCAACAAGCCGATCCGGACATGGCGCAGGACGAAGGGATGACGGCCCGCACGATAGCCGAGGAAAAAGGTTATACGGACATACTCGACATTCTGATGCGTAAATCTTAATATAAAAAACTATTTATGAAACCGATGTGATAACTAAACTTAGTATGCTATAATACTTCTAGCATTTTGATATTTACAAATTAATCATAATGGGGTGTGCGATGAAACCGCCATTAAAAATGCGTAAATCCTATGAAGAAGTATTTGAGCATTTGAGAGATCAAATTGTTTCGGGAAAATACAATTCGGGTGAACGCCTTCCGTCCATAAAAGAATTCTCGATTATGTTCGGAGTCGGACAATCCACCATCCGCGAAGCGATCGGCTCGTTAAAAACCATGGGGCTTGTTACGATCAGACAAGGGGAAGGGACTTTTGTCACGCATATCGAACCGACGGAATTGTTGTCGAGATTGGACTCGCTCCGTCCGATAACGAAGCAGGACGTCATTTCATTGTTCGAGGTTCGGAAAATTATCGAAACCTCCACCGCCAGGCTCACCGCACAACGAAGAACGATTGAGGATCTGAGGTTAATCGGAGATGCGCTGAATGAAATGGAGGATGCGCACATTCAGAATTTAAGCGAGATGGGCGCAAAAGCAGATTGGAAATTTCATATTGCAATTTCCAGAGCGACGCGCAACGAAATATTGAATTTATTGATGCATTCGATTTCCGAACTGATTGAACGGACTATGAGTGTTTCATGCAAGAAGATGTTTGAAATTGAAGGCGTTTCCGAAAAGCTTCTGCAGAACCACCGGGACATATATGATGCCATACGGCTTCAAAAAGCCGAGGAGGCTGAGCTGCTGATGCTTGAGCATCTTCAATATGTGGAGAACTTTTATACCGTAACATAGAGAGGATCAGAGTTTCTGACTCTCTTTTTGTTTCACAAAAAAGTTGAAATATTGATATTGTTGTTTTATAATTTCCAATATAAGGTCATCAGATGAATAAAAAAACAGAGATATGATGTATTTTGCCGAATTCTGTGTTATGCTGAATTAGAGTAATTGAAAGCGCTTAATATCGAACCCCTAAAACCGCAGAAATTGGACGCGTATGACTGTTGCGGTATTGACGATTGAATTGTGCGAAACTTGGGAAAACATAAAAAAGAGATTTAAAAATTAATGAATATTGTTATAATAGTTACACTAATGTATTAATAGTGAACATTTAGAGATCAGATGACCCCATTTTGTATCCGATTTCATTACTAGATATAGGAGGTGATTACCAGTACTTAAGTAGTGGAAATGTCGGTTTTGTGCAGACGTCCCATGCCATTTCAATGGTGCCCGCAGGGGATGAAAATGGCACGCTGAGGCGTCCTTGAAGATTCACATTGAATGATTTTGGAGGAAGTGAATGTTCAAGGTAGTTATCCATTATTTATTTCGGAGGGGTTTTCTATGAAAAAAGAAGAAGAAAAATATTCAAGAAGAGAATTCTTGAAAAGAGCAGGAGTATACAGCGGCGCCATGATTTTGGGGCCGACATTGCTTTCCGCTTGCGGATTGGATAAGAAAAGCGGCACTCCGTCGCCTTCAGCATCAGCCGGCGGATCATCCGCAGCGCCAGCTGCAGCAGGCGGCAGCAAGAAAACCATCAAAATCGGCTTGCTTGAGCCGTACAGCGGACCTTATGCCGTATCGGGAACGAGCGAGAAGCAAGGCGCAGAAATCGCGATGAAAGAAATTAACGACGCCGGCGGAATTTGGGGAGGTTATCAAATTGAGTATGTAACAGAGGATGATCAAACCAAGCCGAACGTCGGGGCCGAGAAGGCAAGAAAATTGGTGGAAAAGGACAATGTTGACATTCTTGTCGGCTGCGTCTCCAGCGGCGTGGGATTGGCCGTCTCGGCTTATGCCCAGCAAGCGGGTATTCCCTATGTAGGAACGGGGATACACTCCGATGAATTGACCGGAGCGAAAGTCAACAAGTTATTCTTCCGTTCGACCATCAGCAATCTGATGTCGGCCAGAGCTACAGGGAAATTCCTGCTGGATTCAGGGAAGAAATGGTATTTCATCACTTCCGACTATAGCTGGGGGTGGTCCGGAGAAGCGGCATTCATGGGTGTATTAAAAGAAGCCGGCGGCCAAGTCATCGGGGTGGACAGAATTGCGCTTGGATCGACCGATTACAGCTCGCAATTGACCAAAGCGAAAAGCTCCGGCGCCGATGTTTTGATCATGTCCTTGTACGGTTCCGATCTTGTAAACGCTTTAAAACAGTTCGGGCAATTCGGAATGATCGACAAAATGATGGTTGGCGGTCCGTTGAACGGTACAGAGATCGCTTCCGGTTTGTCGGATGCCGAAAATGTAGGCTACTGGGGTATGCCGTGGGCTCCTGACAATGGGGCTCCGAGAGCTACGGATTTTGCCAAAAAAATTACGGATACTTATAAAACCACTATCAACTGGCGTCATTGGTGCGGTTACAACGGTACGATCGCGGCGATCAAAGCGATCGAGGCGGCCGGCACGACGGAAGCGGCAGCTGTTGTAAAGGCATTTGAAAGCTTGAAATGGGACGGACTGAAGAAAAGCGACGTCGTCATGCGCGACTGGGATCATCAGGCCCTTCAAGAAGTCTTTGTCGGTCAAGCGATTCCGAAAAAGGATTGGGCATATGACGGTCAGTACTTCAAGGTGGTCGGAACCGGCGACGGAGCCAAGCTGGCCGCATCCAAAGAAGAGAATAAAGATGCCATTGAGGTGCTTTCCAAGCAAACGATCCCGGCCAGAGCGAATTATTCACCTGTAGCAAAAGCATAGTCTATGATAAATCGGGGGGAGGAATTGTAACCTCTTCCCCTCCCCGAAATTAAACTAAAGAGGATGGGGTTTTATGTTGGAGATGCTGGGAATGCAGTTGTTCACCGGATTATCCCTGGGTCTCGTTTTTGTACTCCTCGCATTGGGGTTAAATTTGATTCTTGGATTAATGGGTGTCGTCAATTTTGTGCATGGCGCTTTTTTCATGATTGGAGCTTATATGACATTTACCCTGGCGCCCAAAATTGGATTTGGATTTGCTATCCTTATTGGTGCGCTGCTCGTTGGCTTCATCGGTATTCTGATTGAAGTTCCGATGATTCGCAGGGTTTATTCACGCATTCCCGAATACGGACTGTTATTGACTTTCGGTATGACTTTGATCATCGAACAATTAACCCGAATCATTTGGGGTGACTTTCCGCAGCCGATATCTCCTCCGTCTTTTCTCGCGGGAGGTATCAACTTGGGCTTTATGGAATTTCCAATGTACCGCTTTTTCGTCATGCTGATTACCCTCGTGATCATTGGAGCGGTTTGGTTATTCCTGACAAAAACCAATTTCGGAATGGTCATTCGCGCCGGAATTGAGGATCGTTTGATGGTCGGCGCGTTGGGTGTGAATCTTCCCTTAACCTTTACAATCGTATATGGTATCGGTGCGGCCCTCGGCGCAATAGCCGGCGCTATTGCTTCTCCTTTATACGGGGTTTCCCCGTCAATGGGCGGAGAATTTATCATTTACGCATTTATCGTGGTTATCGTCGGCGGTATCGGAAGCTTTTGGGGCTCGATTGCCGGCGGACTGTTGGTGGGAATTGTGCAAAGCCTTGTCGTTTTGATTTGGAGCCCGGCACAGCAGATGTCAAGCTTTATCATATTGGCGCTCGTCTTGCTGCTGCGTCCTAGAGGATTGTTCGGTGTAGAGGGGGCATTAGATTGAGTATCAAACGTATTCTCATTCATCCATTATTCTTGTTCGCAGTCGCCCTATACATCCTTCCCTATTTTATGGTGTATACGGGAAGCTTTGTGGATTTGGCTTCGAGTATCATTATCTACGGCTTGTTGGCAATGGGCTTTAATTTCTTATTCGGACACACGGGCGATCTTTCTTTCGGTCACGGATTGTTTTTCACCTTTGCCGGATTTACCGCAGGGAATATAGCTCTTCATTTTTCTTCAAATTTGTTCCTTACTCTTATCCTTGGGGTGCTTTCTTCAGTCGTCATAGGGGCCATCGTTGGCGGTCTGGCGGTTTACCGCAGCAAAGGAATTTATTTTTCGATGATCACGTTGGCTTTCGGTCAGGTCTTTTTCTATATCGGATATTCCAGCAGAGGTTTTACCGGTGGGGAAAACGGTCTTGGCGGAATACCCAAGCCGAATATCCTTGGACTGAATTTGTCCGACCCGCCTACTTTTTATTACACAGCTGCCGTATTTGTGTTTATTGGCGCATATGTTCTTTATCGAATTGCCAATTCGCCGTTCGGCAAGGTTTGCAGAGCGATCAACGCGAATAAAAACCGGCCGGAGTTTCTCGGATACGATGTGAAAAAATACCGATTTAAAGCTTTTCTGGTATCCTCCGCAATAGCCGGTTATGCCGGGGTTCTCAGCGTATACCACATCGGATACATGTCTTCCCAATCCTCTCATTGGTCCGCCTCCGGGGAAATTGTCATGATGTCGGTTCTCGGCGGGATCAACAATTTGTTCGGCCCGGTTATCGGAGCGTTGATGTTCAAGTATCTGGAAGATATTTTGTCCGGATACACGAATTATTGGTTTCTGCCGGTTGGAATTATCTTTGTTTTCTTCGTCTTGGTTGCTCCCAAAGGAATTGCGGGACTGTTACAGCCGCTTTATGAAAAGCTCGCCCAAAAATTGGGTATAAATGTAAACGCTTTGCCGGAAAAAGATCCTCAAGGAACAGCAGATATTGAACCGCATAAGAAGGAGGTTTCGGCATGAAGGAACTGTTTAAAACGGAAAATTTAGTAAAGAACTTCGGTTCTTTTACCGCAACCAATGATGTGAATTTATCGATTCGAGAGGGAGAGCTTCACGCCATTATCGGTCCCAACGGAGCAGGAAAGACGACGCTTTTCAATTTGCTTACCGGCGCGATCAAGCCGACATCGGGAAAGATTTTGTTAAGAGGAGAAGATATCACGGGATTATCTCCTCATGAAATTGCCCAAAAAGGCGTGGCCAGATCGTTTCAAATCAGCAATGTATTTTTGGGATTAACCGTTTTTGAGAATGTGCGGATTTCCGTTCAAGCCAAACGTGGTACGGCTTCGTTTTCGATTTTTAGGAAACCGAAATATCTAAAGGACATTGTCAATCGCACATGGGAAATTCTTGAACGCACTGGGTTAGCCAAACACGCGAGCACGAGCGCGGAACTGCTTTCACACGGAGATACGCGAAGACTTGAACTGGCTTTGGTCTTAGGCATTGAAGCTCCCGTCATCTTGCTTGACGAGCCGCTGGCGGGAATGTCGCCGGAAGAAAGTAGAGAGGCGATGGAGTTAATTAAGGATATTTCGCGGGATCATTCGGTTGTCATGGTTGAGCATGACATGGATATGGTGTTCAATAATGTGGATTCTATCACGGTATTGGAAAGAGGAGCCATACTAACGACAGGGACCCCGGATGAAATAAAAAATAACGAAGAAGTGCAAAAAATTTATTTGGGGGCGTTGCATTAATGCTGCTTGAATTAAAGGGAGTGAATACGTACTACGGAAAAAGCCACGTTCTTCGTGATGTATCGCTGCATATCGAGCAAGGTGAAGTTGTTGTTTTGCTGGGCCGAAACGGAGCCGGGCGCAGCACAACCTTAAAGACGATAATGGGAATCGTTCCACCGGGAGGTGGTGAAATCCTTTTCAAAGGGGAAAAAATAAACGGTCTGGACGCTTTCCGGATTGCCCGGAAAGGGATGGCATATGTACCTGAGGAAAGAAGAATCTTCGGCTCATTGACAGTCCTGGACAATTTGAAAATGGCCATGATTTACGGGAAAAAAGGCGAATGGACGATTGAAAAGATCTATAAGGCACTGCCACGGTTGGAGGAACGAAAATATCAGGTAGCTCGCGGATTGAGCGGTGGAGAAAAGCAAATGCTCACAATCGCAAGAGCATTGGTAGCCAATCCTGATATCGTCTTGCTGGATGAGCCGTTGGAGGGCTTGTCTCCGATCATCGCCCAATCGATTGAAGAAATCATTAATGAGATCAAGAAAAGCGGTCAAACGATTTTGCTTGTCGAACAAAATGTTCGTTTTGCCTTAAGAGTTGCCAACCGGGGCTTCATTCTCAACGATGGCCATATCGTTGCTGAGGGAGCAGCCAATGAGCTGTTGGAGAATTCAAGTCTGATTAAACGTTATTTGGCGGTATAATTTCACTCGGCAGAATATTTCAGCAGAAAATCTCATGATTTTAGAGAGGAAGGGATAACATAATGCTAAGCAACATCGGAGTGCCCGGGTTGATCCTTATTTTTGCCGTTATTTTATTGTTGTTCGGTCCGTCAAAACTTCCGCAAATTGGCAGAGCGTTCGGCCAGACGATTACTGAATTTAAAAGCTCGACGAAAAATGCGCTGAATAAGGATGAGCCTGAAGTCATTGATGTAAAGAATGAGAAGCAGGTGTAAGTGAATTTGGATTGACCAATGCTCTTATGCTCTTGGGATCTCTAGATCGGATCCAAGAGCTTTTTTAGTATTTAAATGAATGCTGCATACTTAATGATTAAGCAAAATCGGCGGATAAAGCAGCAAGCGGACTTGTGTCCTCCGTGATGGACTGAAGATCGTAAATCGAGATGGGGAACATGGGCAGCCCTACATAGTAAGGAGTTATTTGATACAATTGAAAATACAGCACGAGAGATTTATACGCCAAGTAGAAGTCCTGGTCAGGTTGGATGGTCTGAAATCCGTTGAGGGTCGGGAGCTTCCTCTGCTTGATCTGCTGGTCAACGATCGATGAAAGAGTTTTAATGTAGTCGGATCCAGGTTTGAACAATTCCGCAAGCGAATAAACTTTGCCTGTGTTTAAATTTAAGGTAAGCGATTTTGCAATTGTATATCCATGAGCCATGGGGCGGGAATAAAATCAGGCTCAGTATTCCTCTTTCATTCGTTTTGATCTCATAATGTCCGGTCATTTCCATGAAACTCCCGGTTTGAACCTTCTTTTGTTCATTTAGCAGATCCAGCATGAGTGCATAGATCGTTTGATTGATATGTCTCTCAATATTTGGATCAGGTAAACCGAAAACAAGGGGATAATAAATAGAAATGCCGGGGGATGTAATCAAACCGGTTCGGATCGCCGCTGGCAGTTGAAAAAGCGTCATTCTGTATCCCTGCTTTCTTCTTGAAGTCATTAAGATAAATTATTCATTTTCCCGGGCATGATGATTTGCCGCTGCTATTTCGCTGTCAAGTTTAAAAAAAAGATTAATTGGGTTAATTAATGATGCTGTATTTAATTAATGGAGCTAAATAAATTCGGGAATGAATTCAGGGGATAAACACAGGGATAAATTCTTGAATAAACTCAGGGATACATTTCGAAACAACTTCAGAGGATTTTGGGGGTTGATCACGAATTATATACTCAACTTTCACAGCTTAAAATTCGGCTTAAATCCGTACCGTTAGTGGGCTAGCACCAGAAAAATTGTCCATCTTGACGCAGAAAACACCTTTCACGTTTGGTAAAATGGAAGTGACAAAGCTTTCATCCCCAAACAGAAAGGTGCGTACTTTCATGTTACACCATA